>JALHNR010000044.1 GCA_022843525.1 Methylocystis sp.
TTTTGGAGCGCGACTCTGCCGCCGCGTCCAAGCGGCGACATCTAACGGCGCGTCAGGCGGGAACGATCGCGCACCGCGCCGGCGTGAAGCGGCTGGTGACGTTCCACTACTCGCCCCGATACAAAGGCGAAGGCGTGGAGCTTGCGCGGGAAGCTCAAGACGCGTTTCTTAGCGCTGAACGTTCGGGAACGGAAAGCAGCCCATGAAGCTTGTTCGATCGGCGGGTCTTTTCCTTTTTGCTGCGCTGTTGTTTTCGTTCGCCGCCGTTGGCGCCGAGAGGAGCCGTTCCGTCATTCCGCTGACGGTGACCGAAGATCAATATTCCGGCGGGCGCATCTACCTGCCGGTCCGCATCGGCAATGTCATGGGGACCATGCGCCTCGACACTGGCGCCTCGAGCACGCGCCTCAGGCTGGCGCCCTGGAACAAGGACCTGCCGGTTCTGGGCGCCAGCCTCTCCACCGGGGCGTCCGGCGCGACGATGCGCTGTGACGATGTCGAAGCGCAAAATGTCGAACTCGTCGCCGATCAAGGAAACAACGTCGCGCGAGCGAAATATCAACTCACGCGATGTCCGCCTGGCGACGCTGACGACCTTTTGGGGCTGGATTTTTTCAAAGGCGCGCGATTCAGCCTCGAAATCGATCGACGCGAACTCACCTTTTTTGGTGACGCGACGGGCAGCGGTCGCCCGAAGCCATTTCGTCGGCTGGGACCCGATGGGCGTCTTGTCGGGATCGACCTGCGCTTCGGCAAGACGGCTGCGATCGGCCTCTTCGACTCAGGCGCGGAAGTCTCGGCCGTCGATCAGCAGTTCATACGCAAGCACAAGGGGCTGTTCACGGCCGTGAAGGCCAAAGCCCGGGCGAGCGGCGTCGGCGGAAAACGCATTTCCTTACAGGTCTACAAGATCAAGTCGCTTGACCTGGGCGAAGGCGGCGTCCTGCGCGACCTCTATGCGATCTCCTACGACTTCGGCGCCTTGCGCGCCGCGCTTGGCCGCGATGTTTCTTTCCTGATCGGCTACAATCTTATCCGGAGATTTGCCTGGGACTTCGATTTTCGCGCGCCGGATTCGCCGACTTGGGACGCGAAGCTGAAATAGACGATCGCGCGGCGCCGCGCGAGCGCAGCGCAGGCGATTTGTGGAGCGTCGCGCGGCGAGCGCGTCTAGAAGTTCACTTTCGACGCGAGATAGAAGGTGCGGCCGGGAGACGGATACCCGTCGGCGAGCACATAATAGTCATCGAACGCGTTTCGCACGCCGGCGCTGAATTTGATGTTGTCGCCCGGCGTATAATCGATGTTGAAGTTCGTCAGACAGTAAGCGCCGGTCCGATAATACCAATTGCCATTTGTAATGGTCGTCCAGCGCGCGCCAGCGACTTCGAGGCTCGGCGTCAAGGTCAGCTGAGGAGTGGGGCGGTAGCCGGCATAAAGGAACATCTTAAAGTCGGGCACCCCCGTCGGCTGAAAATTGAGGATCGAAGGCGAATAGACCCGGCGCCGCATCAGCGTGACGTTGCCGCCGAGCGAGAAATCCTCGCGCACGAAATAGTCGGCGGAAATTTCCGCGCCATAGAATCTGCCGCCGCCAACATTCTGCGACTGCGTAACATTGGCGCCGAATTGCGGCGCCGGCACGCTTTGGATGAGATTGTCGACGAGGCTGTAGAAGACGTCGATCGACACGCGGCTGCCCGGCGCAAAGAGGCTTGACCAGCCAAGATCAAAATTGGTGGCGCGTTCGGGCATGAGCGTGGGATTTGACGTGGCGCCGCCAAAGCGCGTGCTGAAACGCTCGAACAGCGTCGGATAACGGGTTCGGCTCGAACCGTTGAAGTAGATGCGGTCCGTATCGTTGTAGCGCCAGATGGCCGCGCCCTGATAGTTCGGCGCCTGCACGTCAATCGGCCGATAGTCGATGACGCCCTGCGGAACGGCGAAGCCTTGCGCCTGGCGCAGATGCCGCCAGTCGTAGCTAAAGCCCGCAACGATATCGATGTCTTGTCGAGGGTGGAACGTGTTCTCGACCGCCGCCGAATAGGTGTCCTCGATGCTCGAAATCACAGGCTGGGTGAAGCAGGGGACGCTGGTCACGCAGCCGGAGCGCGCGCCGCGAAAATTCTGCCCGAAATTCTCCTGCCATTCGGAATGGTTATCGAGGCGATAGAAGAACAGCGCCTTCAACGTGTCGACGTCGCCGATCTGCGTGCCGACCTCGGCCTCGGCGCCGAGCGCATAATCGGCATAGGCGCTGTTGAAGGATCGAGGCAGCGATTGTTTGATGAAAGAGGGATCGTCATAGGAGACGAGCGAATTGTCGAATTTGCTCCAATAGCCGCGCGTCTTCACATAGGAGGAATCGCCGAGCTGAGTCTTCGACAGGAAATAGAGATTCTGGACCCGCCAGTAGGGCCATCGCCAGAAGCGCTGCGTGGCGATGGGATCGGTCGTATGCAGCGGCGCGCCCTTTTGGCCTTCTTGGCGGCTGAAGCTTAGGGAATATTCGTCGGTCGCATTGGGCGTCAGGCCCACCCGCGCATTGATATTGTAGTCTTGCGTATGGGATTGACCGCGAAACCCCCACCCTTGGGCGAGAGTCGAGCGATAGCTCGCAGGCAGCATCCAGCCGTCGTAGTTCTGGAACGTGCCGCTAAGCTGCGCGTAATAGAGATCCTTCTTCGTCCCAGCGAAGCCGTAGGTCATCGGCCCCAGGAATGTGCCGTCGCGACCAAATTCGAATCGCATGCGCCATTCGGCTTCAATCTCTCGAGTCGGTCTGCGCGTCACCAGATTGATCTGGCCGCCCATGCCGCCGGGCCCGTCGAGCACCGAGACATAGCCTTTGGCGATTTGCACTTCAGCGATGTCGGCGGTCAGAAAGCGCGCGAAATCGAGTCTGTTGTCGACCGGCAGATAAACGCGAACGCCGTCGACGGTGAGCGGCACCTGCCAGCGATCGAACCCGCGCACATAGATATTCTGCTCGTTGCGGGAATTGCCCGAGATCTGACTGTTGACGCCCGGCGCGATATTGACCGCGCTGTCGAGCGTCGGGCGCGCAAAGGTCTCCATCTGTCTATTGGTGATGGTGTAGCCGCCGAAGGCGTCGGTATGCTGACTGGGCGTTGGGCCATTGTCGATTTTTTCCGACGGGACCCACGCGAGGGGCGGAGCGCCTACCCCGCCGACGCCGGCGCCGGGCTGAGCGACTTTGGTCGGGACTCCAAGACGACGTTCCCCGACTTTGATCTGGCCGAGTTCGAAAGCCTTTGGCGCGCGCACCTCGATCGGCGGCAGCGGCGTCTGCGCGTTCATAGGAGTGGATAGCGCGAGAAGAACGCCGCCTGAAATCGCCGTCGTCGTCAGCAGCCTGGTCATCATTGCCCCCGTGAACGTCAGAGAGAGTTGAGGAAAGCGAGCAGCGCGTCGCGCTGGCGTGCGGGAAGATCGCGGAAAGCGTCGGCGCAGGATTGCGCTTCGCCGCCGTGCCAGAGGATCGCCTCCGCGAGCGTGCGCGCCCTGCCGTCGTGCAGAAAATCGGCGCCGTCTCCGCCTTTGCCGGCAAGGCCCAATCCCCAGAGCGGCGGCGTGCGCCAATCCCTTGGACCAGCCTCGAAATCTTCGCGGCCGTCGGCGAGCCCGTCGCCCATGTCGTGCAGCAGAAGGTCGGTGTAGGGATGAATCTCGACGCCGTTTAGCGCGGGCTGCAGCGAGAAGTCGGCAACATGCAGCGCATCGCGATGGCAGTTCGAACAGCCGATCTCATGGAACAGAACGTCGCCGTCGTTGACGCGCGGGTTCTCGAGATCGCGGCGCGCGGGAGGCGCAAGCGCGCGGATGTAGGCCACGACCGCGTCGAGTTGGGCGTCGGTCAATTCCGGCGTCGAAGCGCCACGGCATTCGCTGTGAGTCTGCGCGCAGCTCTCGACAGGAAACAGCGACGAGGTGACGCCGATGTCTTCGACGAAGGCGTTGGCGATTTGCTGCTTGAGATTTGGTTGATTGGCTTTGAGTCCGAAGCGGCCGAGCGTTCTCTGGCCGGTCTCGACGCTGAAGACGAAATTCGGTCTTCCCTTTCCGGCGAGAATTTCGGCCTCAGGGACCGCCTCGAGCAAACCCAGGCCGAAAACCGGCGGCGCGTTGCGCAGCGACGTCTTCATCTCAGGCCCGAGCGGACCGTAAGCAAGATTGCGAAAGGAGAGCGTCGGCCGACGAAGCCTTACTGTCGCGCCATCAGAGAGCGCCACATCGAATTCGGCGTATTCGACGACGGCCTGGCCTTCGCCAGCCACGCCGGGAACGCCTTCGGGATTGAGCTGAGCGCCGTAATCAGGATGAACGCGCGGTCCGCCATGCGCGTCCTTTCCCTCGACGCTCAGCCTCGCCGCCATCGTGCGCGCAACGCCGTTTTCGCGGTCAGGCGCGGCGCCGCGACCATTCTTGACGTGGCAGGCGATGCAGGAAAGTCGATTATAGAGCGGACCGAGACCGATAAAGTCGGGATGATCCTGCGAAGGTCCGATGACCCAGGCCTGGCGGAAGATCCCGCTGCCCTTGCGAAAGCTTGCGGCATGTTCGCCGTCCAGTTCCTCAATCGGCTGGGTGAAGGCTTCGCTCGCAGGGCCGCTTGTCTCGTATCGCGCTGCGCCCGCGAGCATCGCGGCGCATAGAAGGACGCCGAAGCGTTTCATGGCGCCGGCTCCAGGCTTTTGACGAGATCAACCGCCTGTCGCCGCGCCGCGCCGATCTCCTCGCGCCATTGTGCGATTTGCTGCGGATCGATGGCGTCGCGACGTGGGAAGCGCTCAAGTAAGGCGGTTGCGCGCGCGTCGCTTTCGGACACCGGAAGGAAGCCGGCGAGTCTCTTCGCTTCGCCCAGCGCCGCGATGGCTTTCGCATTGCCGGCGAATTTTTTCTCGGCGTCGTGAATCTTGCGCCACAGTTCGGCGCTCTCGGCATGGCCTTCGACGATCGCGAGATCGAAGAGCAGCGCGATCAGCGGCGTGCGCCAGCGGCCGATCTCAGAATCGTAATCGAGGAGCGTCGAGGCGGGCAGCGCAAAGGGATTCGCAAAGCCCTGCGGCGCGCTCTGATAGGCGTCGGGTCGCGCCGGATGCCGGCGGCTGTCGCGCTCCATCATCAGTTGCTGGCCATCCGTCGACAGCAGGAAGTCGATGAAAGCCTGCGCGCCGGCGACATGTTTGGAGGCGGCGGTCATCGCGACATGGGCGGGCAGGAACGCCGTGCGCTGGGGATAGATCATCTCGACCGCCGCGCCATTGGCTCTGGCGATCTCGGCGAAGAAATCGATCGTCAGCGCGAGCGCCGCCTTGCCTTCCCGCACAGAGGCCGTCGGCGCGAACCCGGAATCGAGCAGCGTCGCCTCGCCGGCCATTTCGCTGAGGAGACGCCAACCCGCATCCCAACCTTCGCTTTGCAGAAGGATGTCATAGAGCGCAGGCGAAAAGCCGACCTTTGAGGCGATCGGCATGGCCATCCGGCGCGCATATTCGGGCGACGCGAGGTCGCGCCAGCGTCGCGGCGCAGAAAGGCCGGCCACCGCCAGCGCGCTTGGATTCGCGACGATCCCATAGCCGCCGACGTCATATGCTTCGTAGAGGCCAGCGGAATCGGACAATTGCTGCTGGCCGAGCCGGCCGGGAAGCACGGCGCGGTCGACCGTTATCGTACGAAAAGCTCCCCGGTCGCGAAGCAGCGCGAAATTCGTCGGCGCCGGCGCCCAATAGACGTCCGCGCCGCCCTGTTCGGTCTTGGCGAGTTCGGCAAGCGCGTCGCGGGACTGCTTCCAGACGAATCGGACGTGGATTTGCGGGTGGCTGCGCTCGAACTCCCGCTCGTAACGGGCCGTCAGTTCTTCGGGAAAGCTCGTGACGACGGTGATCGTTTCACTGGCCGACGCGCCCGACTGCGCGGCGCAGAGAATGTTGAGAAAGCTTGCGAACGCAGCGGCGGCGACAGCGCGGATCATGGGATCGACAATCGTTATGTAGTTAGCTTACATATTGCTTGACTACAAACGAGCGTTATAAAAGTCAACATCCGAACTTTAAGCAGCGAATGAACAGTATATGTGCAACTGCCATAGGCAGCTCGGTAATTGATATGTTATCTGACAACATATCGCTCTTTGATAAAATAGTGATGTTTTTCAATAGGCTAAACTGCGTCGATCCAGCGCCGTGCGCGTCGTTGGCGGCTTTTGGACCGTTTTTGTCGACTTCAATACAAGATGCGCGAAACGAGGATTCTCCCAACGCCTGGCCGTCGCCGGATTTCCTGCAATGCAGGGTGCGTGCGACCTGGCGCGTCATTTGCTGAAAGGGCGCCGGAGGGCGCCCCATGCCAGGCTTTTCAGCAAAAGAATTCCTCTCCGACTGCAGCGAGCATTTCGTCATCATCCTCGGCGCCAACGAGATCGCCTCCGCGGTCGCGGCGCGACTGACATGGGAGCGGCGCCGCGTGGTTCTCAGCCATGACGCGCACCCGCCGGTCATCCGACGGGGAATGGCCTTTTACGACGCGCTTTACGGAGACCGCGCCGAAGTCGACGGCGTCGTCGCCGATCTGACGCAAACGACGCTGGATGTGGTGGACGTCTTGTCCCGGCCGGGACGCGTCGCCGTTTCGCCTCTGCCCTTGACGGACCTCATCACTTTGCGCGCGCCCGACGTTCTGATCGACGCCCGCATGCAAAAGCACCGCGTCACGCCGGATCTGCGCGGGATCGCAGGTCTGGTGATCGGGATGGGGCCAAACTTCACGGCGGGCTGGAACTGCGACGTGGCGATCGAGACTCATCCGGAGCATACGGGCGAACTGCTCGAAAACGGCGCCACGCTGGCTTCGGACGGCGTGGCGCGCGTTCTTGGCGGCGTCGGCAAGGAGCGTTTCATCTACGCGGCGCGCGACGGCGTCTGGCGAACGCCGCTCGACATCGGCGCCCGGATTTTCAAGGATTATCTCCTCGGCCGACTCGACGGCCTTGCCATCCAGGCGCCGATGGACGGCTTCTTGCGTGGGATCGCGCGCGACGGGGTCCATGCGGCGCGGGGCGTCAAGCTTGTGGAAATCGATCCACGCGGACGCGCCTCGAATTGGACCGGAACGGACGAGCGCGGCCGCGCCATCGCCGAGGCGGTGGTCAGGGCGATCGCTCAGTCGCCGCCGGGGGGACGGAGACCGCGGCGCGCGAGAGTAACGCTTCACTAACCGAATATTCATTCTTAGACGCGGTTGCCTCTGGCCTTCGCACCCTGTATCGGGGCGATGAGCGAGGCGCAGACATGGCCGAAGGCAAGATCGATGCTTCACTGGCGCTGCGTAGCGAGGGCCGCCTCCTCGTCGGGCGCGACCGCGTCAAGCTGTTAGAGGCCGTCGCGGCCCACGGCAGCATCACCAAGGCCGCCAAGGCCGTCGGCTTCAGCTACAAGGCCGCTTGGGACGCCGTGAACGCGATCAACAATCTTTTGCCGACGCCCGCCTTCATCACCAAGGCCGGAGGCCGCAGCGGCGGCGGCGCCGAGGTGACGGAGGAAGGGCGCCGGCTGATCGCCACCTTCCACCGCCTCGAAGAGAAACTTGCGCGCATTTCCGAGACGATCGCCGAAGAGGGCCTCGCGGGCGCCGAGGATTTTCTGCTGTGGACCACGGGCATGACAATTTCCGCGCGCAATGTTTTCCGCGCCGAAGTGACTCAGGTCAAGAAGTGGCCGGTCGACGTCGAAGTGACGCTGCGCGTGTCGGAAAAGGATACGATCCTGGCGATCGTCACCAACGAGTCAGCAGAGCGACTGGGGCTTTCTCGCGGACGCAAGGCACTGGCGCTGATCAAGGCGTCCTTCGTCAATCTGGCGCCCGCCGGGGACGCGACGCCGCTGCAGCGCAATTGCTTCCGCGGCGTGGTCACGCAGCGGGTCGACGCCGAACGAAATAGCGAAATCCTGCTCGACGTCGGTTTCGGAAAGACGATGACCGCGGTGACGCCGCGCCACCTCGTTGAAGATATGGGACTGAAAGAAGGCGACGCCGCGCTGGCGACCTTCGACGCTGCGGACGTCATTTTAGCGGTGGAATAGCGGGTGCGACAGCGCCAGCTCCAACTGGATGCCGGCTCAATTCCGCAATAGTCTCTCGTCGGCGCTTTTCGCAGAAGGCGTGGACTCGAAGGAGCATCCTATGAAGCCAGTTTATTTCATTGCCGCGGCCGCATTGTCTTTTTACGCAACGAACGCGCTCGCCGAAACGAAGAAGCCAACGTCCAAGTGGACGTGCGAGGATTTCCTGGCGGTCGACGACCAATTTCAGCCGAAGGTGATCTACTGGTCCTCTGCGCAGAGCAAAAAAGGCAAGCCGCTCGCAACGGACGTCGACATCGAAGGCACGGAGAAGGTCATTCCCATGATCATCGATGATTGCAAGAAGGCGCCGCAAGAGTCCTTCTGGAGCAAGCTCAAGGGCGCTTGGAAAAAGGTCGAGACCGACGCAAAGTCGCTTGGCAAAAAGTTGTGACCCCCCTTGCTGGCCAAATGGAAGGCTGAACAATGCTTGAAACGATCGCGGTTATCCTCGTCATTATGTGGCTGCTCGGGCTGGTCTCCTCATATACGCTCGGCGGCTTCATCCACATACTGCTTGTCATCGCCATCATCGTGATCATTCTGCGCGTCATACAGGGCCGCAGCATTCTTTAGCGAACGCCGCGCGAGGAACGCTCACGTTTGGCCGACGACCAAGGCGGGGAAGCGAGCGCAACGCTGTTCGCTGGCTTTCCCTCGCCACCGCTCCATTTCGACTCGAAGCGCGCGAAGCGCGTCTCGAGCTCCCATTGCCGTCTGGCTTTTTCGGAACCGGCCAAGAAACGACGACACTCCGCGGAAGGCGACGTCCCGCCAAGCTGTGCGTTGCGGCAAGCCGAAACCGGGCGCGCGGCCGCGGGATCGCGCCACAGGCTCTCGCCCGGAAGAAAAGCGTATGTCAGACTGTTTCGAGAGAGCTGTTTCAAATCGCGGTAGGAAAGTTGGTAGACGCGCGCGGCGCGCTGATATTCATGCGTGAGATCGATCCGCGATACGCCCTCGTCGTCGGTCGATAAGGCCGTCGGCACGCCCGCGTTGCGATAGAGCGGGAATGGATGGTTCGCGCCTTCGACGCCGAGAATTTGCGCATTGGACGTGAGATTGATCTCGACCATTATTCCATCGCGCGCCATTCGCGCCATCAGACCTTTGGCATCGCGCTCGAAGCCGATGTCGACGCCATGGCCAATGCGCCCCGCGCCGGCGACCTCGACCGCCTCGCGGATGTGGAACGTCAGGTCCTTGGGAGGCACGAGCCCCATTGTCAGCTCCCCGGCATGGAGACTGATCCGCGCCTTCGGGTGTCGGCGCCCGACGTCGCCGACGATCCGCATCTGTTCGCTATAATTTCCCAGCGTGATTTCGTCGTCCTCCGCCGCGACGAGGTTCAATCCGACAACCGGCCCGTCGAGCGAGGCGAGACGCGCCGCAAGCGCCGTCTGCGCAAACAATTTCGCGCGGTCGACATTGCGATAGACTTGAGCGAGAAACCGTACCGCGACATTGCATCCGGGCCGACGATGGGCGGAGTCGCTGCAGGCGAGCCGCCGGTCCTTGTCGGCGACGACGGCGACGACGCTCTCCGCCGCGCGCTTGACGAGGTCGCCGAGTCCTTTGCCGTCGAGCGCCGCAAGCATTGCGTCGGGATCGTCCTTCCAGCCGATCTGCTCGCCAAGATCGCGCGCCTCGCCCATCAGCGGGCCGATCATCAATTCGAGATACAAGACGTTCTGCGAGGCGGCGCGCTCGACGACCTCGGCGAGGGCGGCGCCGGCATTGTTCCCGGTCACGTCCGAGAACCGAAAGAAGCTGTTGAAGAACTGATCATGACCGCTTACGCGCGAGGTGGTGACGTCGCGCATCGACCAAGCGTTGATCGCGTCTCGGTAGGCTTGGGTGGAGCGCAACGCCTCGGAGAGAGGCGGCTTGGATGCGGCGTCGCACGGCGGCGGCAGCGCCGCCTTGCTTGCGACGTCGAAACACCAACCCTCCGCGCGCGCCCAAGCCAATGCGCTCTCCGCATAGACGGCGCCCGCAAGGTGATTGTGCAAATCGCCGCCTTTCGGCATTTCGACAAGGAAGCTGCGTAGAGCAGCGCCATTGTCGCGGAGGCCGTCCAGCGCCGCCGAAGTGGCGCTCACGGCGGCGGCGCGCGACATATCGCGCGCATGGACCGCGCAGCCGCCCCATGCGACGGCGAGGGCCGCAAAAAGAGTCCGCAACGACGCAGAGCCCGGCAGGATTTCAGCAAGCGAACGACTGGGACGCGAGGTCATGAGCAGCTCCGAGACGCGTTTCATTGCGGCTTCTTAGCGGACCGCATCGGCCGTCCAGCATTCGACGCCGCAAAATGATTTTTTGCAAAGGAAGCTTGCTCATTTCAGTCGATCTATGACAAGAGTGGCGCTCACAATCCCGGGGAAGCCAGATTTTGGCCAATGTCGATGTCGTGGTCGCGCAAAAACTCAACATACAAGCTGTTTCGCATTCTTTTCATCAACTTTGGCCTGCTCCTCAGTCTCGTCGTCGTTGCGGAGATTGTTCTTCATCTTGTCTACAGGGGCGGCAATCCGTTTCTGGCGCCTGCGAGAAACGCGTTGAGGGTGAGCGATCCGCATTACACCCATGGCCTCAAGCCCAATTTCCACGGCTTCGACGCCTGGGGCTCCAACAAATTTCCCATTTTCACCAATTCACTGGGGTTTAGAGACGCCGCCGTACGCAGCGTGCCGATGACGGCGGACCGCAAGCGCGTCGTCTTTATCGGCGATTCCTTCACGGAAAGCCTTGGCGTTCCTTACGAACAGTCTTTCGTCGGCCTCTTCGCTCAGGCGTTTCCCGCGATCGACGTTCTGAACGCCGGCGTCTCGAGCTACGCGCCGTCCGTCTATTACGAGAAGCTCAAATATTTTCTCGATTCTGGGCTCACCTTCGACGAGGCCATCGTCTACATCGACATCTCCGACATACAGGACGAAGCCATTCTCTATTCCTACGATCAGAATGGCGTATTGCGGATGGGCTTGTTTCAGACCGGCTCTGACGAATGTTCGCCGGTGCCGCGTCCGCCGCTGCCGCGCCCGGAGAAGCGATGGTGGGAAAGAGTCTCCTATGTCGGGGAGTTCCTTGGTCAGATGCGTTATTCGGCGCAGTTGGCGAGAGCGATGGAACAGGCGAGCTTCGATGATTTCGCGAAATCGCGCCGTGTATATAGTCGGGACTACGCGCGGCCAAGTTGGACGTATAGCGACGATTCCAGCTGCTATGGCGCTCTGGGAATCAAAGCGTCGATCGACAAAGCCAAAAAGCAGATGGATCGCCTGCACGAACTTTTATCGTCGCGCGGCATCGCGCTTTCGGTTGGCGTCTATCCCTGGCCGCAACAGCTTCTCTACGATCGCGAAAATTCGCAACAAGCGCAGCTCTGGCGCGATTGGTGCGCGGGCAAATGCAGGAGATTTTTCGATCACTTCCCCGACTTTTTTCAATACAAGGCGCAGAACGCTGATTTCCTCAAATCGCTGTATTTCTGGGGAGACTTTCACTTCAACGAGCGCGGCAACGAAGTCCTGGCGCGCCGACTCATCGAGAATTACGAATAAGTGCGCGAACACCCGCGCCGGCGTTGCAACAAGAAACACGCGATGGGAGTGACGCTCCCCAGGCCCGCCGCCGCGGACCGGCAGCTTGATACGCCCGGCGATATCCCTTAATTTGCGCCTTCAAATGAGGCGATGCTGAATTTGTTGAAGCATCGCGACGGTTTGCTGTTCGCGAGCCGCGGAGATCGTGAGGCGACCTGGGGGGTCTCGTCTGAATGTCGCATGAGGACTTTTCGCGAGACCGTTCGGCCGCAATGGGCTCCGATCGATCGTTTGGACTGGTGATCGCCGCGGCGATCACGGTCATCAGCGTGTTGCCAATGTGGCGCGGCGAGACGCCTCATTTCTGGGGGCTCGCCGCAGCGCTTGGCTTCGCCGCAGCCGCGTTCCTCGCGCCCGCCAAACTGCGGCCGCTGAACCGACTGTGGCACCAGCTGGGCTTGGCGCTGCACAAAATCACCAATCCCATCATCATGGGCGTGCTGTTCTTTGGAGTGATCCTCCCGATCGCGGTGATTTTCCGACTGCGGCGCGCCGATCCGCTCAAACTTTCGTTCGACAAGAACGCGACTTCCTACTGGACCATGCGCAATACGCCCGAGGGGGCGAGCGACATGAGCAAGCAATTCTGAGGAGACGGAGAAAATGAGTTTTTTGCTCGAACTCTGGGATTATCTGAGATCCAGTAAAAAATACTGGATGGCGCCGGTTCTGGTTATCATGCTGCTGATCGGCGCGCTGATCGTTCTGCAGGGCACCGCGGTCGCTCCGTTCATCTACACGCTCTTTTAAGCGCGATGCGGATACTTGGCATTTCCGCCTTCTACCACGACAGCGCCGCCGCCGTGGTGGAGGATGGCGAAATCATCGCCGCCGCTCAGGAAGAGCGATTCTCGCGCAAAAAGCACGACTCGCGCTTTCCGCGTCACGCGATCGACTATTGTCTTGAGGCCGCCGGCGCCGCGCCTCAGGACATAGATTTCGTCGCCTTCTACGATAAGCCGTTCGTCAAATTCGAGCGGCTGCTGGAAACCTATATCGCCTTTGCGCCGCGCGGGTTTCAGTCGTTCAAAATGTCGCTGCCGCTCTGGCTGCGCGAAAAGCTTTTTCAAAAGTCGCTGCTGTTGAAAGAGATGAAGGCCTATTCGGCGGATGTCGACTGGGCGAAAAGGCTGTTGTTCGCGGAGCATCACTTCAGCCATGCCGCCAGCGCCTTCTACCCCTCTCCGTTCAAGGAGGCGATCGTTCTAACGATGGATGGGGTGGGCGAGTGGGCGACGACGTCGGTCGCTTTCGGCAGTGACAATCAACTGACCATGCAGCGCGAATTGCGCTTCCCGCATTCGCTCGGCCTACTGTATTCGGCGTTCACATATTACACCGGGTTCAAGGTGAACTCCGGCGAATACAAGCTGATGGGCCTTGCCCCCTATGGCGCGCCGAAATACGCCGACCTGATCCTGGACAATTTGATCGACCTGAAGCCGGACGGCACCTTTCGGCTCGATCAGTCGTATTTCGACTATTGCACCGGCTTGCGGATGACCAACGCCAAGTTCGACGAACTTTTCGGCGGCCCAGCGCGCAAGCCGGAGGAACTCCTGACGCAGCGGCACATGGACATCGCCGCCTCGATACAGGCGGTCACCGAGGAGATCGTCCTCAGGCTCACCCGCGCGCTCGCCAAAGAGACCGGCGCACGCAATCTTTGTCTCGCCGGCGGCGTGGCGTTGAATTGCGTCGCCAATGGAAAACTGCTGCGCGACGGCAGCTTTGACCAGATCTGGATTCAGCCGGCGGCCGGCGACGCCGGCGGCGCGCTCGGCGCGGCGCTCGCCGGCTACTATCACTACAAGAAAAATTCCCGAAGCCTCAACGGCGGCGGCGACGCCATGCGCGGCTCCTATCTCGGGCCTTCGTTCCCGCAAGCCGAGATCGAGCGCCGGCTGCACGCCGTCGGC
Source organism: Methylocystis sp. (assembly GCA_022843525.1). Lineage (GTDB taxonomy): Bacteria > Pseudomonadota > Alphaproteobacteria > Rhizobiales > Beijerinckiaceae > Methylocystis. Next base: position 13,666 of record JALHNR010000044.1, read on the forward strand.
GCCAGATTCGTGCCGATGGCGGAAGGCGAACTTATAGAAGCGGCGGCGCGGGACCTCGCCGGCGAGAAAGCGGTCGGTTGGTTTCAAGGCCGAATGGAATTCGGACCGCGCGCGCTTGGCGGACGGTCGATCCTGGGCGATCCGCGTTCCGACACGATGCAGAAAACGCTCAATCTCAAAATCAAATATCGCGAGTCGTTTCGGCCCTTCGCGCCGTCGGTGCTGCGTGAGGATGTCGCCGACTGGTTCGAACTCGAAGGCGACTCCCCTTACATGCTGCTCGTCGCCGATGTCGCCGAAAAGCATCGTCACGCCATGACGGCGGAGCAGCAGGCGCTGTTTGGCATCGACAAGCTCAATGTTCCGCGCAGCGCCATTCCGGCCGTGACCCACGTCGACTATTCCGCGCGGATACAGACCGTGCATCAGGAGACGAATCCGCGCTATCACGCGCTGCTTTCAGCGTTCAAGCGAATGACCGCCTGTCCCGTGCTCGTCAATACGAGCTTCAATGTGCGCGGCGAACCCATCGTCTGCACCCCAGAGGACGCCTTCGGCTGCTTCATGGGCACGGAGATGGACACGCTGGTGATCGGCGACTGCTATCTGCGCAAAGACGATCAGGACGCATCGCTCAAGCACGACTATAAGGAAATGTTCGAACTGGACTGACCGAGTCTGACGTTTTTCATGAGCAGATCGGATATCCTTCAATGGCTGAAGCACGGCGCGAAGATTGCGGGCGTTAACGGCGCCGTGTTTCTCGCGCTGTTTGTCCTCGTCGAACTCGGCTTGCACCTCAAATCTGCAGATCAGAATCCGCTGCTTGGCCCGCCCTTCGTCAAGAGCGCCATCAGAGTGCATGTTCCGGTCTACAGCCATTCATTGGCGGCCAATTTCGACGGCGACGATCAGTGGGGCGGGAATCGCTACCACATTCGGACGAATGACCTCGGGTTCAAGGATGCCCTCAATCGAGAGGCGCGTTTGAAATCTGATCGGCGGCGCGTCCTCTTTATCGGGGACTCCTTCACCGAAGGCGTTGCGCTTCCCTATGAGCAGACGTTCGTCGGCCGGTTTGCGGCGGCGTTTCCCGACATCGACGTCCTCAACGCGGGCGTAAGCTCCTACGCTCCTTCAGTCTATTTCATGAAAATAAAGTACCTGCTCGACGCGGGATTGCAGTTCGACGAAGTGATCGTTTACGTGGACATATCCGACGTTCAGGATGAGGCGATCTACTATCGGTATGGACCGGACGGGAAACTCGAATGGACCAACTTCGAAAAAGAGTGTCCTTCGCCGGAGGCGACTCTCGTTATTGAGCCATCCTGGTGGGCGCGGCCTTCATACATACTGGAGTATCTCGAAAAAGACCGCATCATGCGGCGCGCCATCAAGGATGTGCGAAGACTTAGCGGCGCAGAACTGGTCAAGGCCGGCATGATCTACGGACCCGATAGAGATCGCGGCAGCTGGACATATGACCCAAGAGCGAAGTGCTACGGCGCAATGGGGATCGAAGGCGGCGTCGCCAAGGCGATCGAGAACATGGATCGTCTGCACACGCTTCTGAGCGCGCGCGGAATTCCGCTCTCCGTCGGAGTCTACCCTTGGCCGCAGCAGCTGCTATACGATCAGGAAAATTCACGGCAGGCGCAAATCTGGCGCGACTGGTGCGCGGGCAAGTGCCAAAAGTTCTTTGACCATTTCCCTGTGTTCTTTGCCTATAAGAACGCCCACCTGAACTTCCTCAAAGATTTATTCATATGGACGGACGTGCATTACAACGAGCGCGGCAACGATCTCCTGGCTCAGGATCTCATCGCGAATTACCGCTGAAAGGTCGCTGTTAACACGCGAGATGTCGATACGGCGCGCCGATGGCCCGGCGACGCCGTTCTATGCACAGAAAACGGCCGCCGCTCAGCTTGACGGATCGTTTAAAGCCGCGTCTCTTTTGGAGACTGCGTAAGCGCCTGCGATTACATAGCTTTTTTTGCTTATTGATGGAGCGGCAAATGGATTTTGATCGCGTCAATCGG
>JALHNR010000045.1 GCA_022843525.1 Methylocystis sp.
CCATTGAAGGCGTGGAGAACGCTTCCCGATCCGTTTCCGAAGCGGAAGCGCGGGGAAGCGGCATGACCGCGCCAGCCGCCATCGAACGCGCCGCTTCGCTTGCGCCCGGCAAAGGCAACTCTCCGTCCGCCGTTTATATGCCAAAGGGCTCTTCTACAGTCATCGAGGGAGAGCAGCCCCGCGTGTTACGGATGATCCGCCGTTCGGAGATCGATCTGGCGATCTGGCGCCGCGAACTGCCGGCGGCGCTCTCATCCTGGCTCGACGCATCGCCGATCGGCGAATGGCCAAGTCTGCGGCACGTTTTGGCGCCCGCTGAAATAGCGAGAACGCTGCGGCGACATTTTGATGGCGCAGGCATCGAGCATTGCGACGGCCGCGCGATGCTTATCGATGACGTGACGCGGCTCGCGACGCTCTATGCCGACGCCTTACGCGTGACGCATGTTCATCTCAGGCTCGAGCCCGTTCACGACAACGCCTGCACAAAGTTCCATCGCGACTGCGTCATTGCGCGCCTCGTCACGACCTATCACGGTCCCGGCACGGAATGGGTCACGGCCGAGAACGCGGCGAAAGCGCTGAGCCTGCAACTTGACTACGACGGCCAGCTGCTGCATGTGCCGACCCAATCGGTCGCGATGTTCAAGGGATGCCTCGGCGGAGGAGAAGCAGGCGTTCATCATCGTTCGCCGCAAATTGCCCGCACCGGCGTGACGCGACTTTTCCTCTGCGCGAATGCTTCCAAACCTCCTGCCGACAGAGGCGCTTGAACGGCTTGCACGCCGGCGCCGCGACACGCCAAAGCCTAAATCGAACCGAGGAAGATCGTCGATGTCAGTCTCGCAAAACACAGTTGCTGAAATTGAGGGTCTCTTTTCCGAGTGGAACAAAGCTTTGGTATCCGGAGATCCGGACAAGGTTGTTCGCCTCTACGCGACAAATGCGATCCTGTTACCGATGCTGTCCAACAAGCCGCGAACCAGTCACGCGGAAATTCGTGACTATTTTGCGCAGACCTTTATGCCGCGCGGACCATCGGGGACGATCGTCAAGGCCTATGTCCGGGTATTCGCTGATATCGCGATCTGTTCGGGCATTTTCGCCTTTACGTTTAGCGATCGGAGCGCTGCGCAGGTACGAAAATCCTTTGTTTATTGCTGGAACGGCGAGGAGTGGCTGATCGTCGAGCATCATTCCTCCCTCATGCCGGAACAACCCGTCGCTTGAAGGAATAGTTGGACTTCAGCCCTATGCCCTCAGCGGATCACCCGCGCCATTGATCGTTCATCGGCACATGATCGTCGCGCTGGTCGGAGGCTGTTTGCCATAGGAGGCGACAAAAGTCTCCGGCTCGACAATCTCCACCGAGCATCCCGCGTGATTTCCGGTCATCGTCACGGGATTCGCGATTTCGAGACCGAACGCCACGCCAAGATCCGGATCACGCACATCGAGCAGGAGAGAATTGCTAAGCACAACCGGCGCTTCGAATGGCAGGGTGAATCGAAGTCTCAGAATGTTTCTGGCGTCCGTTTCGATCTGCACGTCTTGTGGCGGCTTGAACGCAAGCCTTCTGTCGCCGAGTCTGACCGATGTGAAGAACTCCCGTCGCGCCAGCGCCTTCAGCGCATCTGCTGGCGCTGCCCCAATTCTGCGGACGATGGGGATCGGCGCCTTCTCCCGCGCGCAGCCCTGTCACCGTCGAGGAATAGAACTCGTCGAACTCCCAGACGTGACGAACGGCGACCGCCCGCCGTTCACGGTCGAAGACGACTTCGCTCCGCGCGGCGACCCATATCTGAGGGCTCGCGAGCATGGGCGTCGATGCGAGGAGCCGCCAGGCCAGAATGCTGAGGCTGATGGCTTCTCGAAAAACGCGCGCTGTTCATTTCGAAATCGCCGCAACGATCTGATCAACATTGTAGCGGATCAGACTCGTATATGTTGCAGCAGGTCCATCGGCGGCCGAAAGGGATTCGACATAGAGTTTTCCGCCGGGCTTGGCGCCCGTTGCAGCGGCGATCTGCTGGACAAGCCGCGGATCGTTTGAATTCTCGATAAAGTAGACTTTGACGCCTTCCTTCTTGATTTGGTCGATCAGTTTGGCGACATCTCCCGCCGATGCTTCCGACTCCGTCGACAGTCCGATTGGCGATAGGAATGACACGCCATAGGCGCGGCTGAAGTAGTTGAAGGCGTCATGGCTGGTGAGAACCTTTCGCCGCGCCTTCGGAATGGCGCCGATTTGAGCCCTGGCATAGGCGTCGAGCTGTTCGAGCTGCTTCGCGTAGTTTGTGGCATTTGACTTGAACTTAGCCGCATCCTCCGGACTGGCGGCGGAAAGCGCCTTCTCGATATTATTTGCCCATACGATCACGTTACGCACGCTGTTCCAGACATGTGGATCGGTGACCGACCTGCCATCTTCCTCCATAGAGATCGTATCGATTCCCGTCGATACGACCGTCGCCTCGCCTTTGTATCCCGACGCCTTCGCGAGTCGCTGAAACCAGGTCTCCAGCCCCTCGCCGCTCAAAAAGGCGATGTCCGCCTCTTTCAGAGCGCGCGCGTCATCGGGCGACGGCTCGAATTCATGTGGGTCGCCATCAGGAGGAACAAGCGATTTGACGACGACCTGAGCCCCGCCGATCTGCTTTACGACATCTGCCAGGATGCTGAAGCTCGCGACCACATGCAGCGTCCTCGCGTGAGCCGGACTCGAAATGCAGATCGCCAGGGCCAGAAGCCAGCCGAACGCTTTCGTCTGTCGCATGAACTCTCTCCGTAGTGATCAACCCGCAAGATGTGGACGCGCAAAAACGCGGCGCAACGCGCCAAAGGGACCCGCGAGCAGCGAAACGACATAGAAGATCGACGCAATCAGGATGATCGCTGGTCCAGACGCCAGTCGCATGTGGAACGATGCGATCAGTCCGAGATATCCCGAGAGCGCCGCGGATGAAGCCGCGATGACGATCATCGACGGCAGACGACGCGCCCAAAGCTGGGCGATCGCGGCAGGCAACATCATCATGCCGACCGCCATCAACGTGCCGAGCGCCTGAAAGCCCGCCACGAGATTAATGACCACGAGAAATAGGAATAGAAAGTGATATGCCACCCCGCTCTCACCCACCGCCCGCAGAAAGCCGGGATCGAAACATTCAACAACGAGCGGGCGATAGATCACCGCGAGCGTGGCGAGTGTGATCGAGGCGATGCCGCCGATGAGAAAAAGTGCGGCCGGATCGACGGCGAGGATCGTTCCAAACAGCACATGCAGAAGATCGATGTTGGAGCCGCGTAGCGAAACGATGAGGACGCCAAGCGCGAGCGACCCCAGGTAGAAGCTCGCGAAACTTGCATCTTCACGCAGTGGCGTGGTGCGACTGACAACGCCGGAGAGAAGCGCGACGGCGAGCCCCGCGACGAGGCCGCCAAGTCCCATCGCGAGCGGCGACAGACTGCCAACAAGTAAGAAGGCGATTGCCGCGCCCGGCAAAATCGCGTGGCTCATGGCGTCGCCCATCAGACTCATCCGCCGAAGCATGAGCAACACGCCGATGGGCGCCGATCCGAGACTGATGGCCAGCGACGCCACCAGCGCGCGTCGCATGAACCCATATTCGACGAAAGGCTGGATCAGCGCGTCGTAAAAGCTCAGGACCGCCATCTTGCCTCTTCGCAAACTGACGCGTTCTCGTCCCAGCTTTCGGACATGGCGCGGGCCTTGTGGAGATAGGAAACCGAAAGCGTCGACTCCGTTGGGCCCCAGGCGACTTTCTCACGCGCCAGCAGGAGGGTCTGCGGGAAATGCGTGCGCACCTGATCAAGGTCATGAAGAACCGCGATGACTGTCCGCCCTTCGCTCCCCCACCGGCTGACGATCTCCAAAAGATGGGCGGTTGTTCGGCCGTCAATCGCCGTGAATGGTTCGTCGAGAATGATGGCCTGCGCATTTTGCATCAGAAGACGCGCGAAGAGGGCGCGTTGAAATTGTCCAGCCGAAAGTGTCGCGATCGGACGTTTCTCGAAGCCATCAAGCTCCACGGCCGAGAGCGCCGCCCGCGCCTTCGCCGCCGTCCTGCGGGTTGCGCCTCCAAATGCGCCGGTCTCGCGCCACGCGCCGAGCATGACCAGATCCGCGACGGCGAGCGGAAATCGCCGATCAATCTCGGCAGCCTGCGGCAAATAGCCGAAGTCGCTTTGCGCCAAACGCCCGCGGTCGATGGAGCCCCCGGTTAGCGGAAGTTCGCCGACCAGCGCCTTGACCAAAGTGGATTTCCCTGCGCCGTTCGGCCCGACGATCGCCGTCAGATGGCCTTCCTCGAAAGCGCCAGAAACATGATGAACCGCCGGATGGCGATCATAGGCGATCGTCACGTCATGCAATCGAATCGTTGCGGTCGTCATGGCAGAGAGACAGCCCAGAGAATCATTGTCCAAAGCGCAGTGATCAAACTTCCGGCGACGGCCAACCGAAAGCCCCAGCTCTTTGCCAACAACGACAGGACTAACGGATCGCCGACCTCGCTTACGGACTCTGCCGGCTTCGTCGGTTTAATGACCGCTTCGCGAATCATAGGAGCGCCGCCTCAAGATCGCTCAGCTGGACGTCCTTCAGCGGGCGCGGGATCTTGACGAGGCGCGTCGGTTCTCCGGCGCCCATGATGAGGATCGCCGTCTCCACGCCTGGACATCTGACATCTCTGCAATTGATTTCCGAGACGGTGACCGCGGCGTCGCAAGGAAGCGACAATGACTGGCGCACCCAGCTCTTCACACGGTCCGACGCTTCCTTGAGATCAACATTGTTGCGCCCGACACCGAAAACGCCCAGCGCCCTCACGATGACATTGTCTTCTTGGCGACGCTTTTTTCGAATCCTATGCGCAGCACATCCTTGGGAAGATTGCGTCCGATAAAGACGAGACGCGAGGTACGCGGCTCATTCTCCTTCCAGGCGCGCTGATGATCGCCATCGAGGATCATATGCACGCTCTGAACGACGAAACGGTCTCGATCCCCCGGAAACGCGATGATCCCTTTCATGCGTAAAATATCCACGCCGAGCGTCTGAACGACGCCCTGGACCCAGGGCAGAAATACATTGGGGTCGAGAGGTTCGTCGGAGACGAGCGAAAGACTCGTTACGTGATCGTCGTGCTCATGCTCGTGGATGCTGTCCAGGAATTCCGGTTCGACTTCCAGAATTCTTTCGAGGCTGAAAGCGTTTCGATCCAACACCTCTGTCAACGGAATATTGCAGCGCTCCGTTTCCCGAATAGCCGCCACGGGATTGATCGCGCGGATGCGCTTGCGCACGGCGTCGAGATCCGCCGGTTCCACAAGGTCGGTCTTATTGAGAATGACGATGTCGGCAAAGGCGATCTGCTCTTGCGCCTCATGCGCGCTATCGAGCGCCCCGGCGAGATGCTTGGCGTCGACGACGGTGACAATGGCGTCCAGTCGCGTCTTTTTGCGCACGTCGTCGTCGACGAAGAAGGTCTGTGCGACGGGTGCGGGATCGGCCAATCCCGTCGTCTCGACCAAGATTCCGTCGAACCGGCCACGCCGGAGCATCAAGCCTTCGATGATGCGGATGAGATCGCCGCGCACCGTGCAACAGATGCAGCCATTATTCATCTCGAAGATCTCCTCGTCGCTGTTGACGACGAGATCGTTATCGATCCCCACTTCGCCGAATTCATTGACAATAACGGCGTAGCGCTTGCCATGGTTTTCGCTCAACACGCGGTTGAGTAACGTCGTTTTTCCCGCGCCCAGAAAGCCGGTCAACACCGTAACGGGAATCGTGGATTGCGTGGTCATCTCGGACCTCCAATGGCTTGTGTGGCGACTTGGGGAGCAGGCTTCGTATTCGGCGCCGCGTTGTAAAACAGCACAAGAGCAGCGACCATTGTCGCAAAGCCTGCCGCGGCAATCGCGGGCCCGCGCCAACTGCGGGTGACGAGCGGACGACCGGCATCATCGACAAGCGTCTCGAAAAGGCTGATCAGCGCCTTCTCGTCGTGCCCTCGACCGATGACCACCAGCTTCGTTCTGCGATCCTCGGATGGCCATGAAGCCAATTGCGTTGGCGGATGCATCAGATGCTGCACCGCGTGAACAACCATTGGCCGCTCTGGATCGTCGGAGAGTCGCACAAGGCCCTTGATGCGGAGAAGCTGTGCGCCTGCGGTCCTGACGAGAACGTTGAGGAGAAGATCGAGCGCCGCGCGCGTCATCGACCCGTCGTGCATCAGCACCGTGGCGCGTATATCGTCGCGATGATAGGCGGGACCAGTTGACGGAGCGGATCCAAGGTCGGATCGCATCATGCGGTCAAGCGCAAGCCATCCGACGACATCGTCCGTTTGACGGTTCGGCGCGTAGCGGCCTTCGAAGCAGTGCGCAAAGAAGGCCTCGACATCGACACGTTCGGCGATATCCGCGGACGGATTGATTGAAGCCAGTCGCGCCTTCAGACGCGCGACATGTTCGGACGACGTCTCTTGCGGCACAAGATCGGTTTTTGTCAGCAGAATCGACGAAGCGAAGGCAACCTGCTTCATCGCTTCGAAGGCGCTGTTCAACGCAGCGTCTGCGGTGACGACATCGACGCAGGCGATGATCGACGCGAGGCAAAAGCGCCGGGCGACGACATGATCGCGCATGCCGAAGGCCGGCACGGCGCCCGGAGTCAACGCGTTGACGATGGGCGCGGGATCGGCAAGACCAGTCGTTTCGATCACGACACGCGAAAACGGCGGAATCTCGCCTGTCCGGCTCGCTTCGAGCAATTCGTATAGCGACACGCGAGCGTCCGACGACGCCGTGCAGCAGATGCAGCCGGTCGTTGTGATCATCATCGCTCGAGAACCGGCGCGTATGAGATCGTGATCGACCGAAATGTCGCCGAACTCGTTCACGATCACGGCCGTGTCGCGGAAACCTTCAGCCTCGAGGCACGCATTGAGCAGCGTGGTCTTGCCGGCGCCAAGGAAGCCGGTCATCAGCACAACCGGAATGATGTGCGGCAGGACTTCTGTCATCGCGCGACGGCTTTGTCGCTACAATTTGCGCAAACGCCTCTGACCTCCAGCGTCGTCGCGGAGGCTGAAAAGCCACGCATGAGGAGCGCCGCGGCCACCCTTTCGCCGATGGCGGGATCGATAAACTCATCCACCGATCCACAGCGATCGCAGATGACGAATCCGACTCCTTCTCCCTGCCGATAGGCAGGTTCGGCGTCATGGCCGCACTGGCACGCGACGAACGCATTGAGCGACTCAATGCGATGCGCCTTGCCGGCGGAGACCAGTTGTCTGAGCGCGCGGTAGACCGTCGGCGGCGCGAGTTCGACGCGGGGCCTGATGGCCGCGATGATGTCATAAGCGCCCATAGGACGTGCCGCCGACACCAACGCCTCCATAACGTAAGCCGCATTTCGACCCTGCATTCGGTCCGTCAATGTGCCGCTCCCGGCGCGAATCCCGTCCCACGCTAGGGTATGTTATAACATAACAAATTTGCGGGCAAGTGAAGCAGGCAAGTGAAGCAGGCAAGTGCAGCAGGCATTCGGCCGGTTGACGAGCTACGACGTCTCAGAAGCGACGGCTCGCCTCACTGCGGCTGGGACATGTCGCGCGGAACGATCAAGGAGGCGTCCATTGGACCAGTTGTGGAGATCGCCCCTGCATCCAACGCCGCGGCCAGCGGACCGGAACATTGCTGAACTCGCGGGAAGCTCAGCCGACTATCGCCCAAGAGTCCACCGCGCCGAGGCGGGCCGGGCCCGCGTTCCAAGCGGCGACTATCGCGCCTATGTCGAGAGCCATGTGCGGCGACTGGAGATGCTTCGTTGGGCGGGGATTGTGGAGCGCGTTGACGCCGACCATTGGCTTGCCGCCTGACTTCGAAGCACGAGCCGTCGACTATGACGCCCAGCGGCGCGGACGGATGACGCTGCGCGTCCTCTCCAATCTCGACATCGAAACCCCGTCGACGCCAATGGCGCGACTTGGCTCGACCGGGAGCTGACCTCATCCAATCACGCGCCCAGCGTGCGCGCCGGATTTACGCCCGGAGTTGGCGCTTTAATCAGCGAAGCCAAGACCGGACGATCCAAGCCCGCTAATGAAATCATCGAAGTTGCGGTTCCGGCAGCCATTGAACGGCCAGTTTTCGACAAGGGCAGGTGAGGTTTGTCCGACGCCATCAAGGTCGACGACAAAGTGATCCGAATCCACGGTGATCAGAATCCACGGCTCAAAGGCCAGCCTCGAGCAGGCCGTCATTGCCGGGAAATGGCGCTCCCTAGGGGACTCGAACCCCTGTTTTCGCCGTGAGAGGGCGACGTCCTAGACCGCTAGACGAAGGGAGCGGGAAGGAGCGTTCTATAGACCGCCGCCGCCCGCCGGGCAAGCTGTCGCGCAAGGATTGGCGCGAGGATCAGCCTCACCCGCCCGCCGAAGTTTTGCGGCCGAGCAGCGTCCGCGTCGCGACGCGCTTCTCCTCGCCCTGCGCGGCGAGATAGAGGGCCCCCTTGGCGCCCTTGGCGCCGCGCACCGCCTCGTTGATGCGATCGATCGAAGAGGGTTTCGGCGGCGCGCCGGCAATCTCCACGCGTTCAGCGGCGGGCTTGGCCGCCGGCGCGGCCTTCGCGGCGCGATAATCTTCGATCGCGGTAAGTTCGCCAGCGATCACGGCGCCCTTCTCCAGCTCGATCTCGCCATAGGTGATCTTGCCCTCGACGCGTCCGGTGGCGCGCACGACGAGCAGCTGTTTGATCTCGATGTGATCGGAAATCCAGCCGCTGACGTCGGCTTCCGTGGCGCTGACATTGCCGCGGATGACGCCGCCCTGCCCCACCTGAATGACGCGCGCGGAGACGTCGCCCTCGATCGCGCCGTCAACGATGATGAGATCCGAGGCCGAGATTTCGCCCTTGAGCGTCACGCCGGCGCCGATATAGGCGACATTCTCTTCCTCGGGCCGAAAGTCCATCGCGTTTTTCGCCATCCCAAGCTCCTCGGTCGCGCAAATGCGCGGAAAAGCTTACGTTGAGCGCGTCTCAACATTCAAACGGAAAAAGCGCCCACGGCGGCTCAGCGCGGCTCAACCCGGCTTGTCCGTCGTCTCCGACAGCGGATGCAGATCGCGCACCATCGCGCGCATGCGCTCGTCGAGCACATGCGTATAGATCTGCGTCGTCGAGATGTCCGCATGGCCGAGCAGTTCCTGCACCACCCGCAGATCGGCGCCGTTCTGCAGAAGATGGCTCGCAAAGGCGTGGCGCAGCGCATGCGGATGCATCGCAGCGGCCGGCAGGCCGGCGGCGCTCGCCAACGCCTTGAGATCGCGCGCGAAGGCCTGGCGGGTGAGATGACCGCTGTCGCTGTCGGCAGGGAATAGAAAGCTCGAGCCGGCGCGCTCGGGCGCCATCTCCTCTAGCAGTTTGCGGTAGGAAAGCAGCGCGCGGCGCGCGCGATCGGTCAGCGGCGCCAGGCGCTCGCGTCCGCCTTTGCCGCGGATGGCGATGAAAGGATCGCGCGAATGCGCCGCGCTTTTTGGCAGCGAGACGAGTTCGGAGACGCGCAGGCCGGTGGCGTAAAGCGTTTCGAGCAGCGCATAGAGCCGCGCCGCCCTCAGCCGCTCGCCAGCAGGCCGCGCTTCGTCATCAAGCCCTTCACTCGCAACCGTGAGCAGCCGATCGATTTCCGCCGTGGAGAATACGCCGGGCGCGCTGCGCCGCATCCGCGGTCCGTCGAGTCCGGAGGCAGGGTCGTCGCCGCGATGACGGTCGACGTAGAGAAATTTGTGAAACTGGCGAATCGCCGAAAGGCGCCGCGCCACGGTCGCCGCCGACATGCCGCGCGGCTCCAATGAGGCGAGATAGGCGCGAATGTCTTCCGTGGACGCCGCGCCGGGATCGCAGCCGTTTGCGGAAAGATGCGCGATATAATCGGACAGGTCGCGCCGATAGGCGTCTTGCGTGTTGCGCGCCGCGCCGCGCTCCGCGGCCAGCATGTCGAGAAAGGCGTCGAGCTGGCGCGCTGCGCCGGCTTTCATGCGCTTAACTCCCCAGCGTCATTCCGAACAGGCGTCACGAATGACAGCCTTCACTTGTTCAACCGCTGCGCCGGGATCGTATAGGTCATCTGGCGCGGTTGCGGCGTCACATAAGCGACGAGCGCGACCATGACGCCGTAGACGATCGCGACGATGGCGCCGACGATGATCAGAAAGCGGATGAGACTCGGCAAGGATTCGACTCAGCCCCCATAAACCTGAAGACTCTCTTCGCCTGAACGCGCGTCGATTGCAACCCGCGCGCGCTGATCGGCGCGCATGCGCTTGAAATCATCGGCGCAGAGGCGCGGCCAATCATGAAGAGAAGTTCATGTTGGAGCAAGAACGCGTCCGGGCGATTCGCGCGCAAGCGCGCGTGCGGCGACGCCGATCACGTTCAACGGCGCGCGCGCAAATCAGAAATGCGTTTCGGGGTCTTCGTCCTCGGGGCGAATTTCGTGACGCATGATCAGCGGCGCCTGCGACAGCGCGAAGATGAGCGTCAGCGGCAATATGCCGAAAACCTTGAAGTTCACCCAATCGTCGGTCGTCAGAATGCGGCGCAGGACTTCATTGAGCCCGGCAAGCGCGAAAAAGAACAGGCCCCAGCGTATGGTGAGCTTGCGCCAGCCCGCGTCGTCAATGTGGATCGCCATGTCGAAGACGATCGGCAGCAGCAATTTGCCGAAATAGAGCGCGCCGATGAGGCCGGCGCCAAACAGCGTGTAAAGGATCGTCACCTTCAGCTTGATGAAGGTTTCGTCGTGCAGAAAATACGTGAGCGAGCCGAAGACCAGCACCAGCACGGCGGTGACCACCGGCATCGCCGGCAGATGCCGGGTGATCGCCCATGAGACGGCAAGCGTCAGGACGACGCCGGCCATCAGCACGCCGGTGGCGGCGAAGATCCCATATTTGGAGTTGATGACGAAGAACAGCAGGAGCGGTCCGAGTTCCAGTGCGAGCTTCAGCCAGGGATTGAGCTTTCTTTTTGCCGCGACGGCCGTTTCCTGCGTCATCTCTCTTAGCTTTCCGCCTCTGACGTTTCTTCAAGCCCCGCGATCGCCCGTGCGAAGTCGCGCGCCGCAAACGGCTCCAGATCGTCGGCGCTTTCGCCCACGCCGATAAAGTGGATCGGCAGGCGGTAAGTCTCGGCGATTGCGACCAGAATGCCGCCCCGCGCGGTGCCGTCGAGCTTGGTCATCACCAGCCCGGTGACGCCGGCGATCCGCTCAAAAACATCCACCTGCTGCAGCGCGTTCTGTCCGACGGTGGCGTCGAGCACGAGCAGCACCGCATGCGGCGCCTCGGCTTCCGCCTTTTTCATCACGCGGACGATTTTTTCAAGCTCGGCCATCAACTCGGCGCGATTTTGCAGTCGGCCCGCCGTGTCCATGAGCAAAATGTCGGCGCCCTGCTCTCTCGCGCGCTTGATCGCGTCGAAGGCGAGCGCCGCCGCATCGGCGCCTTCCGCGCCCGAAACGACTTCGGCGCCGAGCCGCTCGCCCCAGACTTTCAGCTGCTCGACCGCCGCGGCGCGAAAAGTGTCGCCCGCCGCCAGCACGACCGTCTTGCCCTCGCCGGTCCATCTTGAAGCGAGCTTGGCGATGGTCGTCGTCTTGCCCGAGCCGTTAACGCCGACGACGAGGATGATGAAGGGTTTTCTGCTGTCGTCGACGACGAGTTCTTCGGCGACCGGCGCCAGCACGCGCTCGACTTCGCGCGCGAGGATTTCGCGGACTTCCTCGGGCTCGATGTCGCGCTCGTAGCGCGCCTTGCCGACCGCCTCGGTGATGCGCGTCGCGGCGCCCACGCCAAGATCGGCCCGCAGCAGCACGTCTTCGAGCTCCTCGAGCGTCAGCGCGTCGAGCTTGCGCTTGGTGAAAACGTCGGCGACGCCCTGGGTGATCGCTTGCGAGGTGCGCGAGAGGCCGCCAGACAGGCGCGACCACCAGGAGCGCTTTTCCTCCTCAGGCGCCGGTTGAGGCGCCTCTTGAGGCGCCGCTTCGGGCGCGGGCTCGCTCTGGCCGCCGCCAAACAGGCGGGAGAACATGCCGCGCTTTTTGCCTTCTGTGTCCTGGCTCATTCACGGGATGGACTACACGAGTTGCGCCGAAAGGGCCAGCGGCCGGAGCCCCCTGCCGCGCGCGTGGCGCCAATGCGCGAGACGCCCGCAAAAATACCGGCCTCGCCACGCCGCCGGAACATCCCGTGGGACGCCCGGTTGTTCTCGCATCTGATGTTTGACGGGAGGCGCGCGATGCAAGCCAGGACGCGACAGTTCTTCGCCGGCGCGCTTGTGTTGACGCTGATCGGCGCCATGACGGGCTCGGCCTTGGCGCAACACTCTCCAGGCCAGCCCGGCTGGTATGGAAGGGCCCGGCCGCCCGCCTATGCGGGAGATTGTAAATTCCCCTACCCGCCGGGTTACCGTCACGATCTGAAAGACTGGCGCACCGGCCAGACCGATCGCGATTTTTCCTGTTACAGGCTCGATAACGACTAAGCGCCTGGCGCAAACGGGCCGGCGTCCCGGCCCGCTTCCCTCGTCAGAAGGGCGACTGGGTGAAGGGCTTCCTCATCCTGAGGAGCGTGCGCAGCACGCTTCTCGAAGGACGAGGACGCCCGTTTCTCAGGCCGTCGCCTCGGCGCAGCCCTGCGCCATCGCCTCGCGCCCGGCCGCCGCGATCTCGTCGGGAGTCATGTCGCGCACATGCGTCGCGATCGACCACACATGGCCGAAGGGATCGACGACCAGGCCGTAGCGGTCTCCCCAGAACATGTCGGCGACCGGCATTTTGACCGTCGCGCCGGCGTCGACGGCCTGCGCGAAGACGGCGTCGACATCGTCGACCATGAGATGAATGGTGACGGGCGATCCCTTGAGCGCCTTGGGCCCGAGCGTGCCCCATTCCGGCACTTCGTCGACGAGCATCACCATCGAATCGCCGATCCGCACGGAGCCATGCATCAGCCGCCCGTTAGGGCCCGGCAGGCGCATCATCTCTTCGGCGCCGAACGCCTTCTTATAAAATTCGATCGCGTCGGCGGCGCCGTCGCAAATGAGATGCGGCGTGATCGATCGCATGCAGGAGGAGTTTTTTTCGACATTGGCGTTCATGCTTTGACGTCCTTTCCTTCGGTTTGAGTTTCAGCCCCTAATGTGCGCAGCGCTTTGCGCAGCTTTTGTCCTTCGCTGTGCGAAAAGCCGGCGTCGAGCGCGGCGTGTTCCTTGCGCCAGATCGGCAGCGCGGCGGCGAGCAGTTCGCCGCCGGCGTTTGTCAAAAACAGTCTGCGTGCGCGGCGGTCTTTTTCATCGAGACGCGTTTCGACGAGTCCGCGCCGCTCCAGGGATTTCAGCGCCGCGGTGAGCGTCGTGCGATCCATGGCGAGCGCGCTCGCAAGTCGCCCGAGCGTCGGCGCCTGCGGCGCATTAAGCGACATCATCAGCGAGAACTGGCCATTGGTGAGTCCAAGCGGCGCGAAGGCGCGATCGAAGCGCCGCGCGAGGGTGCGCGCCGCGCGCTGCGTCGCGAGGCAGAGACAGGCGTCGCGAACCTCATGAACGACCTCGATCGGCAGCTTTTTTGACATGACGACTTTATGTTGATATCAACTCTTATCACTTTTGTCCAGTTTTTCGTTCGAGGCGCACAGATCTCGGGTGTCATTCCCGACAGGCCGAAGGCCTGATCGGGAATCCAGAGTCCCAACGAGCACTGTGGGTGAAGCTCTGGATTCCCGATCGCGCGCAAAGCGCGCGTCGGGAATGACAGTTGGGAACCAATCGCAAGGAGCAGCCATGCCGTCGAAAGTCAGAACCTGTATCGCCTTCAAGGATCAGGCGGAGGAAGCGGCGCGCTTCTATGTCTCGATCATTCCCGATTCAGACTTCGAAGGCGCCTTCCGCCGCGAGCCGGACGGACCGGCGCTGCTGGTCTCCTTCACCCTCGCCGGCGCGCCCTATCAGGCGCTGAATATGGGCTGCGAGCCCAGCCACAATGAAGCCTTTTCGATTTCGGTGATGACCAAGGATCAGCGCGAGACCGATGCGCTATGGGAGAAGCTGCTCGAAGGCGGCGGCGCCGAGATCCAGTGCAGCTGGCTGAAAGACCGCTTTGGCGTGCGCTGGCAGATCGTGCCGGAAGCCTTGCCGCGCATGTTCATGGATGACGATCGCGCCGCGGCGGCCCGCGCCTTTCAGGCGATGCTCGGCATGGTCAAGATCGACCTCGCCGCCGTCGAAGCGGCGTTTCGCGGCGACGCCCCTTAAGCCGGGGCGAATGAAAATGCGCCACCGGAGCTTCTTCGCAACCATGCGAGCCTGGAGGCTCGCATGGCGCCTGCGACTGTCTAGCGTCGCCTTAAGCCGAGCGCGCGATCGACGCGGCGTCGCTCTTGGCGGCGACGGCGTTCCACTCCTGCTCCCAGAAATCGGCGACGCCGAAGCGCGCGATGACCGCGCCTTTTTCGTCGAGAACGATCACCTCGTCGAAATCGACGACGTCGAGCGCCTTGGGACTGGAGAGCTCCATCTCGAAGAAGCGGCTCACTTCGGCGATGACGCTCGCCGGATCGGAGGATTCCCGCTCATATTCGCGCAACGGCTTCAGCTTCACATGGCCGCCCTCGGTCTCAATGAATTTGACTTCACGAACGCGATAGATCGCCATTGTCTTACCCTCGCTCGCGCTGGGCGCATCTGTGTGAAATTGGCTGCGCAAGCGCCGCGTCAAGAGGCTTAGCGGGACCGTCGCTGTCGTTTGAAAGCACAGGCCAACCTGTCATTCCCGACGCGCGCTTGGGCGCGTGCCGCGATGTCATTCCCGACGCGCGCATCGTGCGCGATCGGGAATCCAGAACAGCCAATCATTCACGATTTGCTCTGAATTCCCGATCAGGCCTCCGGCCTGTCGGGAATGACACTGAGAACGCCGTCCCAACTCACGCCCTCATGCTGAGGAGGAGCCGAAGGCGCCGTCTCGAAGCATGCGCCCTTCAGCAAAACATAGCTTGTCGCGCCGTTCTGAAATCTCGCCGGCGAGCCACATTTGAAATCGCCCACGTTATCGTCCCCAGCCCATGCGAATTGATTTTCGAAGCCTGCAGCCTGCTCAGCCATGCACGGCTCGGAACTCAGGTTTATTTAGCTCATTTTCAGTTGTCATGGCCGGGCTTGCCCCGGCCATCCACGCCAGGACATCGCGAAGCGTTTCACGCCGAAAAGGCGCGTCGGCTCATACTCTCACATTTCAGCACGTCGTCGCGTGGATGGCCGCGACAAGCGCGGCCATGACGTGGAGCAGGAGCCACGTTGCCTGGTCCGGCGGCGCGTCGCCGGTCTGGGCTTCTCTCCTTTGCGCGGAGACGCATGAGCCCTTCGTAGAGCCGTAAGGCTCAACGAAACTCATGTGCAGGCTTTGAAAGCCCGGACCACAATATCCGAGGATGGCGCAGGCGTCGGTTACCCGAACGATGGGGAGCGGCTCCCTCAGCCCGGAGGCGGCGAGACGACGCGATCCGTGTCCGGGAGAAACCGGC
>JALHNR010000046.1:0-6103 GCA_022843525.1 Methylocystis sp.
GCCGGGATCTAGTTCGGAGTGATAATGAACGAATTCGCGGGCGGCGGCGGCCTGCGGCGCCGAGGCGGCGCCGACGAGGGCGGCGGCGAAAGCGAATTGGGCGATCTTGGCAGTGCGGCGGTTCATTGTCTTGCGCTCGATGTTCGATGTCTCGATGAGCGCGTTGTAGAAGAGGCGCCGCCCGCATTCCGTGCGGCGGCGCACGCGGGCGCTCCGTCAGGTGAGCGTCGAAGCGGAGTCTTGCGCAGCTCCCTTAGGCCTCGCGCGTTCTTTCAACCATCTGAAACATGCAATTCCAAGAAAGCCGACGATGATGAGCGTATGGGGCGCGGTGATTGAGAAATGATACGCCAAGGCTGCGGAAATGGCGCGTTCCTTCTGAACGCCGTAGCCGTTGACGAGATAGGCGACGATGCCGGCCTCGAACAGCCCCAGGCCGGCGGGGCTCGCGGGAACGGCGATCGCCAGCGCGCCGATGATCAGTAACGTCACCGCGTGGATAAGGGTGAAGTCGATTTCAGGGATCAGCGTTCTGAAGGCGACGTAGACCAGGCAGACGTTTGTCGTCCATATCGAGGCGGTGAAGAAGGCCGTTCTCGCCGCACGGTGATGGGCGACCAATCCGCCTGCCTGTTTGAAAAAAGCGTCCAGCCGCAGGGCGTCCACGATGCGCCAATCCGGAAGGCGCCAGATGGCGGCTTTCCGCCGGAAGACGAATATGCCGCAAAAAACAATCGAAAGGGCCACCGCGGCTGCGATCAACAAGCGCGGATCGATAATCCGCGAATCTGAGTTCGCGAGGATGAGCAACGATAAAATGACGATCGCTGTAACGTCGTAGAGTTTTTCCAGCAGGACTGCGGCGCTGATGCCGCCAATCGCATAACTGTAATAGGAATGCCCGAAATAGATTTTCACGCCTTCGCCAGCCCTGAACGGCGCTAAACTGTTGAAGGTGAATCCCATTGTGGCGATCAGAAAACCGGAAAAGAGTCCGCCGCCCAGCAGCGTCGACAGGCGTGACCCATAGAACAGCAAGACGAACACATTCATCGTCATCGCGATCAGAATCGCGCTTGAAGGGATCTGTTTTAGTTCCTGCGAGAGACCCGCGAATTCGATGTTCTGGTAGAGCCAGTAGGAAATGTAGGCAAAAAAGGCGGCGTTCAAAATCAGCGCGACATATCCGCCGCGCTGAGAGATGAATTTTATTGAACTGGCCGTGTGCTGCCGCCCGGAGTTCGCGGGCAAAGGCGGAAGGCGGCCCGCCGGCGAGACGATCTCGCTCAATCGCAGCTCGGGCGCGAGACGCGTCGGTCGAAGTCGATCGTCCTCTACGCTCATGGCCATCTCGCTATGCGCGGAATAGCGCTTCGCCTAAGGGTCAGTAAAATGGCCGGCGCGAAGACCGGCCAATTCTCTGGCCATCCGCTTAGTGCAAATACTGGCCGCCGTTGATCGTCAGCGTCGAGCCGGTGATGAAGCCGGCGTCATCGGCGGCGAGGAATACGACCGCGCGCGCGATCTCTTCCGGCTCGCCGAGGCGTCCGACGGCGATATAGGGAATGATGTGCTTGTCGAGCACGTCCTGCGGAACGGCCTTCACCATCTCGGTGGCGATATAGCCCGGCGCGATGGCGTTGACGGTGATGCCCTTAGACGCGCTCTCCTGCGCGAGCGCCTTCACGAAGCCGATGTCGCCGGCCTTGGAGGCGGAATAGTTGGTCTGGCCGGCCTGGCCCTTCTGGCCGTTGATCGACGAGATCACGATGATGCGGCCGAAGCCGCGATCGCGCATGCCGTTGATGACCGGGCGCGTGACGTTGAACAGCGAGTTGAGATTGGTGTTGATCACCGCCTGCCACTGGGCAAGCTCCATCTTGTGAAACAGACGGTCCTTGGTGATGCCGGCGTTGTTGACGAGAATGTCGACCGGGCCGATCTCTTTCTCGATCTGCGCGATTCCGGCGGCGCAGGCGTCGTAATCGGAAACGTCGAACTTGAAGACCGGAATGCCCGTCTCAGCCTTGAACTTATTGGCGGCTTCGTCATTGCCGGCGTAAGTCGCCGCGACAGTGTAGCCCGCCGCCTTCAGCGCCTTGGAAATCGCTTCGCCGATGCCGCGCGTGCCGCCTGTCACAACTGCAGTTCTTGCCACTTGGAGTCTCCTTATCCGATTTGATTTTCAAATTGCGACGCAATTGCCGAAATGGCGGACACATACGTCCCTTTGCGGGGAGGTTGGGCGGGAAAGTGAATTTGGCCTTGACCCCACCCCGAACCGCTGTGCGCTTCGACCCTCCCCATCAAGGGGAGGGATATTCGCCGCGTCTTGCCCGCTCTGCGCTGGAAGCTTACCGCTCCACCGTCAGCGCGATGCCCATGCCGCCGCCGATGCAGAGCGTCGCAAGGCCCTTCTTGGAGCCGCGACGCGCCATCTCGTGCAGGAGCGTCGTGAGCACGCGCGCGCCGGAAGCGCCGATCGGATGGCCGATGGCGATCGCGCCGCCATTGACGTTCACGATCGCCGGATCCCAGCCCATGTCCTTGTTGACCGCGAGCGCCTGCGCCGCGAAGGCTTCGTTCGCCTCGATGAGATCGAGATCGGCGACCTTCCACCCGGCTTTCTCCAGCGCTTTGCGGGACGCGGGGATCGGCCCGGAGCCCATCAGCGACGGATCGACGCCGGCGGTCGCCCAGGAGGCGATGCGCGCCAGCGGCGTCAGGCCGCGCTTCTTGGCCTCATCGGCGCTCATCACGATGAGCGCCGCCGCGCCGTCATTGAGGCCCGAGGCGTTCGCCGCCGTCACCGTGCCGTCCTTGGCGAAGGCCGGGCGCAGCTTGCCGACGCCGTCCATGGTCACGCCATGCTTGATATATTCGTCGGAGTCGACGACGACGTCGCCCTTCTTGGTCGAGATCGTATAGGGGATGATTTCGTCCTTGAACTTGCCGGCCTTCTGCGCGGCCTCGGCCTTGTTCTGCGACTTGACCGCGAATTCGTCCTGCTGCTCGCGGGTGATCTGCCACTGCCGGGCGACGTTCTCGGCGGTCACGCCCATGTGATAATTGTTGAAGGCGTCGGTGAGCCCGTCGATGATCATGGTGTCGACGAATTTGACGTCGCCCATTTTCGTGCCGGTGCGCAGCTGCGACGCATGCGGCGCGAGCGACATCGACTCCTGACCGCCGGCGACGATGATGCTGGCGTCGCCCGCCTGGATTTGCTGGGCGGCGAGCGCCACGGCGCGCAGGCCGGAGCCGCAGACCTGATTGATCCCGAAGGCGGTGGCGCTGTCCGGAACGCCGGCCTTGATCGCCGCCTGCCGCGCCGGATTCTGGCCCTGCGCGGAGTCGAGCACCTGCCCGAGAATGACCTCGTTCACTTCATTGGGCTGGACTTTGGCGCGCTCGAGAGCGGCCTTGATGGCGACAGCGCCGAGCTCGTGGGCCGGAACCGCTCCAAAGGCTCCGTTGAACGATCCGACGGCGGTGCGCGCCGCGGAAACGATCACGATATCGGTCATCTGTCGATCTCCTTGCAAAATAGTCCAACCGCCCGACCGCCTTAGCCGGTCAGGGGGCGAAATGTTGGTCCTTTCGCGCTTGCGGTGGGCAAGCCGCGGCCCGTTTTGCACGGAATCGAGCGGTAGCGAAAGGCTTTCGGCATGAAAATATTGCCGCAGGCGCCAATTTGCGCGTATCGTCCGACGCTAGAGGACTGTTTTTAGGCGGGGCGGCGGCCGTGCGGCGAGGGAGCGGGTCAGGCGTATGGCGACTGAGAAAAAACCCACAACGATCAAGAAATACGCCAATCGTCGGCTCTATGACACCGGAACGAGCACCTATGTGACGCTGGAGGACCTTGCCGGGATGGTGAAGCGCGGCGAGGATTTCGTCGTGTGCGATGCAAAAAGCGGCGATGACATCACCCGCCCGGTTCTGGCCCAAATCATCTTCGAGCAGGAGGGCAAGGAAGGCCAGAGCCTGCTGCCGATCGCCTTCTTGCGCCAGCTCATTCGCTTTTACGGCGACTCGATGCAGATGCTGGTGCCGAGCTATCTCGAATTCTCGATCGACAAGCTGACGAAGGAACAGCAAAGATTTCGGGATCAGTTCGCCTCGGCGCTCGGCGTCGGGGGCGCGCCGTTCGCCGAGCCGACACGGGCGGCGTTCCAGTCGCTCGAAGAGCAGGCGCGCAAGAACATGGCCGTCTTCCGTCAGGCGCTGACCATGTTCAATCCCTTCGGCGTGCCGACGGAAGGCATGATGACTACAGCGCCGACGCTCGACGAGCAGGAGAATGGCGGCGTTCGCAAGGAAGGCGGCGACGTCGCCGACCTGAAGCGCCAGCTCGACGAGCTGAACAAGCGGATCGATAATCTGTCGAAGGGTTAAAAGTCTACGTATTAAACCTGAAATGCATCACGTCGCCGTCGGCGACCACATATTCCTTGCCTTCCAGCCTTAAGCGTCCGGCGTCGCGGGCGCCGGCCTCGCCCTTGTTTGAAACGTAATCGCCATAGGCGATCGTCTCGGCGCGAATAAACCCCTTCTCGAAATCGGTATGGATGACGCCCGCCGCCGCGGGCGCGCGCACGCCTTTTTCGATGGTCCAGGCGCGCGCCTCTTTCGGCCCGACGGTGAAATAAGTGATGAGATGCAGGAGGTCGTAGCCGGCGCGGATGACGCGATTGAGCCCTGGCTCGGTGAGGCCGACCGCTTCGAGATAGTCCTTCTGCTCGGCGGCCGGCAGGACGGCGATCTCGCTTTCGATCTTCGCCGAGACGACGACCGCGGCCGCGCCTTCCTCGGCGGCGCGAACAGCGACTTTCGCCGATTGGGCGTTGCCTTCTGACGCCGACGCTTCTTCGACGTTGCAGACGAAAAGCACGGGCTTCGACGAGAGGAGCCCGAGACCCGCGAAGGCGACGCGCTCCTCCGCGCTGACTTTGGCGAGACGCGCGGGCTTGCCCTCGCGCAGCAGGGCAAGGCAGCGGTTCATGAGATCGGCGAGTTCCTTCGCCTCCTTGTCGCCGCCCTTGGCTTTCTTCTCCATGGCGACGACGCGCTTTTCGAGGCTGTCGAGATCGGCGAGCATCAGCTCCGTCTCGATCGTCTCGACGTCGCGGATCGGATCGACGCCGCCTTCGACATGGGTCACGTCGCCGTCCTCAAAACAGCGCACCACATGGGCGATGGCGTCGCATTCGCGGATATTGGCGAGAAACTGGTTGCCGAGCCCTTCGCCCTTGGAGGCGCCGCGCACGAGGCCGGCGATGTCGACGAAGGTCAGGCGCGTCGGAATGATCTCTTTGGAGCCGGCGATCCTGGCCAGTTCCTCAAGCCTCGGGTCCGGAACGGCGACTTCGCCGACATTGGGCTCGATCGTGCAGAAAGGATAGTTCGCGGCCTGCGCCGCGGCGGTCTGCGTGAGCGCGTTGAAGAGGGTCGACTTGCCGACATTGGGCAGGCCGACGATGCCACATTTGAACCCCATATCCGTCCCGGTTTTTTCGATTGCGCATTGCGGCGCGGTATGCGGGGCGGCGCGAGAAAAGGCAAGGGGGCGGGCGTCCCCCCTGCCTTCATGCTGCGATCGTCGCGCGCGGCCTTTGCGCTAGAGGCTCTTCAAATATTCGAGAAGCGCCTTCTTTTCGGGGTCCGAAAGCGAAGTCCCGAAGTCGTGGCCGCAGCGGCTGTTGCCGGAATCGCGTTTCGAGCAATCGTCGGCGTTGTAGGTCGAGTTGAATGCGCCTTGTTCCCTCGCCAAACCGACGTTCTCAATGTCATAGGCCGGGCCGACCTTGAAGGAGGCCGGGCGGTCGGCGGGCTTCTTCAAGAGATCGGCGAGGGTCGGCACAGAGCCATTGTGCAGATAAGGCGCCGCCGCCCAAATGCCGCGCATGACTCGCGCTTCAAAAACCGCGCCCGGCTGCGCGCTGGGCTTCTTGTAGAGATTTTGCAGGTCCGCCGAGAACTTGGCGGTAATGAGACTGGCGGCCGTCTCCGTCCTGGCTTGTCGAGACTCGGGGATGCACTCTTCAACGATCGGCTTGAACACATCGAGACCGAAATGAAGCGGCGCTTCGAGGATTGATCC
>JALHNR010000046.1:6113-15605 GCA_022843525.1 Methylocystis sp.
ATCCGATCACCGAGAGGCCGAGAATGCTGATGATCTTGTCTTTCGGTTTTAGCGGCGTGTCGATCCCGGGGACAAAGGGGATCGCTGCGCCGTTGAGCACGCCGGTGTCCGCCTCGCGTCCGAGCACGTTGTATTCGCGAACGTCCGTTCCGACATCCTGAAGCGGCGTTTTCCACGTGTTGAGATTGCAAAGACGGGGCGTTCCTTTCGCGACTTCGTGACAACCTGTCGCGCAGCCACCCTGCTTGGGATCGCGATTGAAAATTTCTTCGCCTTGCGCGACGAGTTTTGGATCAAGACTCCATGGCCATTTCGGCGGGCCGATCTGCTGGATCAAATTTTCCAGACGCATGAGGCCCGGATAATTCAGCGAGGAATCATTGAGGAAGTTGATGAGTTTGGGGAGTCGGGAGGAATTGAATTTGACGAGTTGCGGCAAGGCGAGCGTGAGAGGCGTCGGACGGTAGATGCCGAAAACCCCGTAGACTTCGCCGACGTTCCTCGCCAGACCAAGAATGTCGTCGCCATTACGGGCGAATCCCGGCCACTGCGTCATATCCTGAATGGGCGCGTTCCACAGGAACGGATAACGCACCGGCGCGTCGGCCAGTGCGATGTTCTGCTCGATGATCCGCGACGAGGTCGTTCCGATGTCCAGTCCGGCGACTCGGTTGAAGATCATCGACACGGCGTCGGCGCGCGCCACGCCCCAACCAGGCTTGGGGAGCGATTTGCGCATCAGAACGTCGTAGGGCTGGAACCAGACCTCGACTTCCTTGCGCAGCTTCCGAAGAGCGCGTTCGTTGGGGTCGCCGCCGAGCGCCTCTTTGGCGAATTCGTCGAAGGCGGCCTCGTCCGCGAGAATTTTTTGGAACGCCGTATCGATGTCGGCGAGAAGGCTTTGAAAGTCGCTGAGCGCCGGCCCTCCATCGATCCGCCACGAGACGCCGTTAACGTCGATCTGACGCGTGTGGCAGGCGGAACATGTCATGCTGAAGAATTGCGCGCCATGTTCGGAGGCGGCGAGAAAGCCCACCGGCAGTCCGGGAGTCGGGCTGTTCGGATTCGGCAAATAGCCGTAGCGCGTCAGCCCATCGTCGAGGAAATGTTTGCCGTCAGAATGTCTCAGAGCCTTGAACCAGTTGAGCGGCATGATTCGCGCGCCCTGGTCGAGACTGTAGAAGTCGTCGCGGTCCGCCGGCGCCCAACTGGGCCCCTGATCGGCGTATTTCACTTCGGCTGACGCAGGATGAGTTGCGGCGAGTGCGAGCAGCGCAGCGGCGGCAATGTGCGCACGCAATCGCGTGCGCAGTGCTTTGTTTGCAATCATGGCTCCCCCAAAACAATAGAATATGCGATGAAATTAGAGCATAGGCGCGCGTGATTCACAACGGGCGGCGGCGCGCCGCCGCTGTGCGCATGCGCGCGCCGACACGGCTTGAAAATGAAGAAAACTCCTTCCGCTTCTCGTCTTGGCTTCCTGATTGGGGCGCTGTTGTCGATGCTCGCAACAGGCGCGCCGCTTCGCGCTCAAATCGCGACGCCCGAATCGGCGCCTGCGCCCGCGCAGTCGGCGCCGACGCCCGTTGCGCCGCCGCCATCCGCGCCGCCGTCCCAACCTGCGCCCGTGACGTCTGCGCCCGTGACATCTGCGCCGCCTGTCAGCGCCGCGCCGGCCGCGCCGCAAGCGACAACGCCAGCGCCCGCTCAGACCGCCGTGAAAAAACCAAAGCCAAAGCCAAAACCCGCGCCGCCGCGCGAGGCGGCGCTTTCCGACGATCCGACGCCCGCATTGCAGCCTCAGACGTTTTTCACCACCTCTAAAGCGGCGGATCGCTATCGGCAGATCGTCGATCGGGGCGGATGGCCGAGAGTCGGCGTCCCGCTTCGGCCTGGCGCGAAGGGAGCCGCGGTGTCGACGCTGCGCCGGCGCCTCGCGGCCGAAGACGACAGCATCGTCGACACGGCGAAAGAGAAGTGGGACGCCGATCTCACCGCGGCGGTGAAGCGCTTTCAGTATCGCCTGGGGCTGAAACAGACGGGCGTCGTCGCGGGCGCGACGCTACGCGAACTCGACGTGCCGGCGGAGACCCGATTCCATCAGCTCGAGTCCACCGCACAACGGCTCACCGCGTTCGAATTCGCCTTTGGCCCGCGCTACATTGTCGTCAACATTCCGTCGACGGCGGTCGATGCGGTGGAGGACGATCGCGTCGCGCGCCGCTACGCCGCGATCGTCGGCGATCCCGAGCACCATTCGCCGGAGCTGCAGGCGAAGGTCGTCGCGGTCAACATCAATCCCACATGGACGGTTCCGGTCTCGATCATCAAGAACGAGATCGCGCCGAAGATGCTGAAGGACCCGACCTATCTGCAGCGCTCGCATATTCGCGTGCTGAACGCGCAACGCGAGGAGGTCGATCCGCGCTCGATCAACTGGGCGAGCGAGCGCGCCGCCCAATACACGCTGCGGCAGGATTCCGGCGCGGACAATTCGCTGGGCTCGATCCGCATTTCGATGCCCAATTCCCATTCCGTCTACATGCATGACACGCCCTCGCGAAATCTCTTCGCCAATGATTATCGCTTTTTGTCGCATGGCTGCGTGCGCGTGCAGGGCGTCGTCGATCTTGCGGCTTGGCTGCTCGACGGCGAATCCGGTCCGCAGATGAGCAAGGATGAGATCAACGCAAAAATCGCGTCGGGCGAACGCGAGGAGGTGCGGCTGACGCAGCATGTGCCGGTGGCGTGGGTCTATATGACCGGCTGGGCGTCGGCGGACGGCCTCGTGCATTTTCGCGACGACGTCTATCATCTCGACGAAGTGAGCGGAATCGCCGAGCAATAGGCCTTGTTGGTTGGCATGGCCGGGATGTCATTCCCGGCGACCGAAGGTCCGACCGGGGAATCCAGGCAATATTCAAGTTCTGGATTCCCGAGCACGCGCTTTGCGCGTGTCGGGAATGACAGCCAAACATATCGTCCGCATGAGCGCTACAGCGTCACGCGGTAGCGAACGAAACTGTCGGCTTCAACGAAGGAATCATAGAGGCGCCGCGCGCGTTCATTGTCCGCGCGCGTGTGCCAATAGAGGCGCGCCCATCCGTGCGCGCGTCCAAGATCTATGAGGTCTTGAACGAGGGCGCGTCCAAGGCCCGCGCCCCGAAGCGTAGGATCGACGAACAGGTCTTCGAGGTAACAGGTCGGCGAAGACGTCCAACTGCCTTCATGCAGCACGGAGACGGAAAAGCCGGCGACGCATCCCTCGCTTTCAGCAATCCGCCCGATCATGGCCGAGGTCGGGTCGAGAAGGCGGCGCAAGGTCAATTCCGTCACGTCTATGGGCACAGCCGTTTCATAGAAATCATTATAGCCTGCCCAGAGCCTGCGCCACGCCGCGGCGTCCGACTCGCGAATGTCCCGGATGCGCGTCATTCGTCTTGCGCTCTTGCGCTTTCGTGCCAGCCGCGCAGCAGAACATAAGACAGCGCCGCGAGCGCGCCGTAGATCGCGAGCCCGCTCAGTGAGATGAGCGCCAGCGCCGCGAACATGCGCGGAATGTCGAGACGAAAGCCCGCCTCGACGATGCGATAGGCGAGGCCGGTTCCCTGACCCGAGGCGCCGGCCGCGAGTTCCGCGACGATGGCGCCGATGAGCGCCAGTCCGCCGCCGATGCGCAAGCCAGCGAGGAATTGCGGCAGCGCCGACGGCAGGCGCAGATAGATCAGCTTCTGCCACGGCGAGGCGCGATAAAGGTCGAACAGATCGCGCAAGCCGAAGTCGACGGAGGCGAGTCCCAGCGACGTATTCGAAAGAATCGGAAAGAAGGCGACGAGAAAGGCGCAGACCAGCACGGCGTTGCCGGGCTGCAAATACACGAGCAGCAAAGGCGCGATAGCGATGATCGGCGTCACCTGCAAGGTGATGGCGAAGGGCAGCAGCGCGCGCTCCAGCCATTTCGATTGCGCGATGAGCAGCGCCAGCGCCACGCCGCTAACGGTGGCGACGATAAGCGCCTCGAAGGTGACGCCGAGCGTCACCATCAGCGACGAGAACAGGAGTTCGCGGTCCTCGATCAGCTTGGCGAGGATGACGCTCGGCGCGGGGAGAATATAGGGCGGGATGTTTTTCCAGCGCACGAGCGCTTCCCACAGCGCCAGCGCCGCGAAAAGTACTGCGAGCGGCACGCCGATGTCGCGCCAGGCGATCGCGCTTGGTTTCTGGATCACGACGTCGCTTCTTCGATCGAGACGCGAAGCGCCTGCGACGCTCGACGACATACGTCGGCGAAGGTCTTGCTCGAGCGATAGTCGTCGTCACGTGGGATCGCCGGGTCGATCTCGATCTCGTCGACGAGTCTGCCGGCGCGCCGCGACATCACCACGATGCGCGTCGAGAGATAGGCGGCTTCAAACACCGAATGGGTGACGAAGACGATCGTCGCGCCGAACCGGCGTTTGAGCACGAGAAGATCGTCATTCAGCTTGAAACGCGTCACCTCGTCGAGGGCGGCGAAAGGTTCGTCCATCATCATCAGCGTGGGCCGCGTCACCAGGGCGCGGGCGATGGCGCAGCGCATCCGCATCCCGCCAGAGAGTTCTCGCGGCAGCGCGTGCGAAAAGTCGAGAAGACCGACATGCGCGAGCGCCTCTTCGATGCGCGGCGACGCCGCTTCGCGCGGAACGCCCTTGAGCCGCAGCGGCAGAAAGACATTTTCGAAGACGCTCGCCCAGGGCAGCAGCGTCGCATCCTGGAACACGACGCCGATATTGTCTTTAACTTGGGGCGCGCTCCAGTTGATCGCGCCGGCGGTCGGATTCGCCAACCCCGAGATCAGCCGCAACACCGTCGACTTGCCGCAGCCCGAAGGCCCGAGCAGCGTCAGGATCTCGCCTTCGCGCACGTCGAGATCATAGTCGGCGAGGGCGACGAGCCCGCTTGGGAATGTCTTGCCGGCGGCGTGCAATGAAACCAGCGCGGGCGCCGTCACTTGCACATCTGCGATGTCACGCGCGCTCATGTCGGAACCCTGGCGTCATTTCGGCCGCAGCTCCATGCCGACCTTCTTGCCGATAAAACGCAGCGTGTAGCCGCGCGTGTAATCAATGTTGGCGGGAACCACGCCGGCCTTCGCCATTTTATCGAAAAAGCTCTTCATCCGCGCGTCGGTGATGACGCCGACGCCATAGGTCAGCGCGTCGCCGGAATCGACGATGCCGCGTTCCTTCATTTTACCGAGGGAATAGGCGATCTGGCTGTCGGTCATTTCCGGATTGTCGCGCTTGATCATCGCGTTCGCCTGAGCGTTGTCGCCATAGAGGTAGTTGTACCAACCGACAATCGAGGCGTCGACGAAGCGCTGCACGAAGTCGGGACTCTTGGCGATCGTGTCGGCGCGAGTCTCGATCGTCGTCGAATAGCCGTCATAGCCGTAGTCGTGCAAAAGAAAGACGTTGGGCGTGAAACCGCCCGCGCGCTCGATCGCGTAGGGCTCCGAGGTGAGAATCCCCTCCTGAACCGATTTCCTGTCGGCAAGGAACGGCGCCGAATTGAAATTATAAGGCTTTGCGTTTTGGTCTTTGAACCCATAGGCCTGCTTCAGCCATTGCCAGACGGAAGCGCGCATGTCGCTGGCGATGAAAGCCGTCGCCTTCGGCAGATCTTCGAAACGATCAAGGCCGACGCCCGGATGCGACATGAAAATCACCGGGTCGACCTGGAACATGCTGGCGACGGTGACGACCGGCACGTTCTGCTGCACCGATTCGAACATCTGGATCGTGTTTGCGCCCATCGCGAAATCGACGCGTCCGGCGGCGAGCAGCAGCCGCGCGTTGAGCTGCGGACCGCCTTGCAAAAGGGTCACGTCGAGCCCGTACCGCGCATAAGTGCCGTCGGCGACGGCCTGATAGAATCCGCCGTGCTCGGCTTGCGCCCGCCAATTGGTGGCGAAGCGCACCTTGTCGAGCGCGAGGGCGGGCGCTGCGATGAGGAGAGCGATGAGCAAGGCGACGATGCGCATGGTGCGGCTCCGGCTGCGAGGCGCGCATCATACATGAACGCGCGCGGGCTCTATATCCCGCTCGATTTCGACGAGAAATTGAAACCTTCGACGAGCATCGCCGGCGCCGCGGGCGCGCCCCCTTCGCCCGCCGCGCGCCAGGTCCGACGCGTTGGACCGAGCGCTTTGATGTTGCTGAACAGCTCGCCCAATCGCTGATTGAAGCGCATGTTGCGCATGGGCGCGACGATACGGCCGTTTTCGATGAGAAAATTGCCGTCGCGGGTGAGGCCGGTCAGCAGCAGGCTCTTCCGATCGACGATATTGGTGTACCAAAACCTCGTCACCAGGACGCCGCGCCGCACCGAGCGGACCATGTCGTCCAGCGAAACGTCGCCGCCGGACATCACGAAATTCTGCGCGAAGGGGATGGGTTCGGATTCGGTCTTTTGCGCCCAGGCGCGCGAACGATAGAGCGACGTCACAACGCCGTTCTCCACAAAGGCGCGGGCGCGATGCGGCACGCCCTCGTAACCGACGGCGGCTTCGGGCGCCAGCGGATCGGCCGGATCGACTCGGATCGTGAGCTTTTCGTCAAAGAGCTTCTCGCCCAAAAGCGCGCCGCCGCCAGGACGCGCGAAGAAGCTTCTCCCCTCGTCGGCGGCGCGCGCCTCCATTGTTCTGATGAGCCAAAAAGCGAGCTCGGTCGTCGCCTCCGGCTCGAGAACGACGGTATAGGCGCCGGGTTCGAGATCAACCGGCGTTACGTCATGGGCGCCCTTGGCGCAGGCGACGCGCGCGATCGCCTCTGCATCGAGTCGATCCGCGAAAAATTGATGCGCGCCGGCCCAGCCCGACCAAGCGTCGGCGCGATTGCGCGCCGTGGCGGAGAGATCGATTTCGCTGCGCCGCTCATAAGCGAAAAGCCCGGCGCTCGTCGCATATGCGTCGAACCGCCTTGCTGTCGTCGCGCAGCCGAAGGTGTCGACGCCGATGCGCGCGCCTTCCTCGATGACGCGCGCCGCCGCGTCGGCGAGGGCGTCGAGGCGCAGATTGGCCGTCGCGTCGTCATAACGGTCGGAGAAGCCGTAATTCTGTGGGCCGAGCGGCGCGACATAATCCGGGTCGACGGGCAATAGGCGCGCGATCTCTTCCGAGCGCGCCACGGCGGCGGCCAGCGCCTCGTCGTCGAAACGCGAGATGCTGCAAGAGCCGATGCGCCCGCCAATATGTGACGAGATGCGCAGATTGGCTTCCGCGGTCGCTAGATTGGTCGTCGCGCCGCCGCGCGCGAAGCGCAGACTTTGATCCAAGCCGCCTTGGATATGCACGGCGCAGGCGTCGGCATTGGAGCGCGTGAGCGCCTTGTCGGCGATCGACTTTGCGTCGTCTGAGGAAAGAAACATGCGCTATGCGTCGTCGCTCGTGTTCAATACGCGCACGTTGTGAAAGAGCGCCGGGGGGCTGCCATGCGAGACCGGCGCCACCTGTACCGGCTCGGCCTTGCCGCAAGTGAAGGTGCCGTCGAGATGATAGGCGCTCGCGTCGCATAGCCCTGCGAGAGAGTTCCAAAATTGCGTGGTGCGGCCCTGATAGGCGCCGTCGCGCAGCAGTTCGCCGAGCTGGCCGTTCCTGATCTCATAGAAAAGCTGTCCGCCGAACTGGAAGTTGTCACGCTGCTGATCGATGCTCCAGCTGCCGGCGCCCACGACATAAATGCCGTTCTCGACATCGCTGATGAGATCGCTGAAGGAGCATTTCTGAGGATTGGGCTTGAGCGAGATATTCGGCATACGCTGAATGGGAAAAGTCGTCGGACTGTCCGCATAGGCGCAGCCGTTCGAATGCGACAGACCGATGAGATGCGCCTGTCCAAGCGCCATCTGGAAATTCTTGAACACGCCCTTCTCGACGATGGCGAACTCAGCGGCTTCGGCGGGGGCGCCGTCGTCGTCGAAGCCGATCGTGGCGAGCGCGCCGGGCTGCGCGCGATCGGCGACGATCGTCATCAATTCGGAACCGAACTGCAGTTTGTTGAGCATATGGGGTTTGACGAAGCTCGTTCCGGCGAAATTCGCCTCCCACCCCAGCACGCGGTCGAGCTCGGTTGAATGGCCGACAGTCTCGTGAATGGTGAGCCACAGATTCGTCGGATCGATCACGACGTCGTAGTCGCCCGGCGTCACTGGCTTGGCGCCAAGCTTCGCGCGCGCCTCCTCGCCCGCCCGCGCGGCTTCCTCGATCAGGCCGGCGCCGACGATATAATCCCAGCCGGCGCCGCGCGCCGGCGCCAGGCAGTCACGCGTCGCGAAACGGCCGCTGGCGCGGTCGATGGCGGTCGCCTGAAAGGCCGGCGCGACGCGCGTGCGGGTTTGATGAATGCGGCTGCCAAGACTATTGGCGAAGAAACGCTCTTCGCAGGTCGCCGAAAGCGACGCGGAACAAAAATCCGCGCCGTGATCACGCGCGCTGGCGATGATCGACAGCAGCAGGTCGGCCTTCTCGCCCGCGGACACTTCGAAGGGATCGACGCCCATAGGCATGATCCATTCGGCTTCATGCACGGGCAGCCGCTCAAGCGCGATCGGCTGGGTTTGTATCCGCTTCACCGCGCGGGCGTTCTCCAGCGCGCGATCGACGCCGTCGCGCAGGCTCTGCGGATCGAGCCGCCGCGCGCCATAAAATCCCCAGCAGCCGTCGAGCAGCACGCGCATGCCGAAGCCTTGCGACGCCCGCTCGTCGAAACTTTCCAAGCGGTCGTCCTTGGCGAAGGCGTATTCGCGCCGCGTTTCGCCGATTCTGACGTCGGCGTAACTGGCGCCATTTTGCCTCGCGCCCGTCAGCGCGATATCGGCGAGATCGTAGAGCAGCGCGCGGTCCAGCGCGAAGGCGCTGCGGCCCCTCGCGCATGAGACTTCGATCGTCGAAGGCGGGGCGGCGGGCGCCATTGGTCGCTCCATAATTCCCTCGATATGTTGGTCGTTTCGGCGGTGATTTGCAATCCCGAGTTACAGTTGCGCTTCGCTGTTCCATCCGCATGCGGCGAGCGCCTCGCCCATATGCGCGGGCGGCGAAGCGACAGCTTGCACGGGCGGCTTGCCGTCCTGCATCGGCACGCTCACCGCGCGCGCATGAAGATGTAGCGGGGCTGAGTCCTCGCGGCGACCTGAGCCGTAGATGGGATCGCCGAGAATAGGCCATCCCATCGCCTGGGCATGCACGCGGATCTGATGCGTGCGGCCGGTGTGCGGCGTGAATTCGACGAACGTCAGCGTATTGTCCGGACTTCCGCCAAGCACGCGCCAGGATGTTCTGGCGGGCAGGCCCAGCGGGTCGGGCCGCATCCACCAGCCGCGCGTCGCGTCGAGCCGTCCGAGCGGGAGGTCGATTTCGCCTTCCTCGCTCGCCGGGGCGCCTTCCACCACGGCCCAATAGGTCTTGCCGATGCGGCCGGACTTGAACAACTTGCCGAGCCGCTCGAGAGCCTTCCG
>JALHNR010000047.1 GCA_022843525.1 Methylocystis sp.
CGCGGCGTCTTCAGCCGCGCGCAGCAGCAGGACCAGGTTCACATGAGCCCCGCGACGCCATGCGGCAGGCGCAGCAGGATTTCCTTGCCTGCGTCCGCGCCGATCAGCGCGGCGTCGATGGCGAGGCCCCGGCGGCGCACGACATAGGCTTCCGCGCCGTCGGCTCTCAGCACTTCGCCCAAGAATGAAAGTTCGGCGCCGTGAACCCGCGCATGGCCGGCGATCGGCGTGCGGCAGGACCCATCGAGCGCCACAAGGAAGGCGCGTTCTGCGGCGAGCGCGAAGCCGGTCGCATCGTCGAAAAGCGGCGCGAGCAGGTCGCGCGTCGCGTCGTCGCCGGCCCGGCGCGTGAGGCCAATTGCGCCCTGTCCGCAAGCAGGAGGAAACTCTTCCAAGGAAAGCAGCGCCGTCGCCCGGTCGGCAAGACCTAGCCGCTTCAATCCCGCGAGCGCGAGGAGGGTCGCGTCGATCTCCCCATTCTCGACTTTCTTCAGACGAGTCTCGACGTTGCCGCGAAGCAGCGTCGTCACAAGGTCGGGTCGCCGGCGCTTCACCTGCGCGGCGCGGCGCAGCGAGGCGGTTCCGACGACGGCGCCCGTAGGAAGTTCATCGAGCGTGAGACCGCCGCGCGATATCCAGGCGTCGCGCGCATCCTCTCGCGGCAGATAGCCGGCGATGACGATCTCGCTTGGCAAATGCGTCGGTAGATCCTTCGACGAATGCACCGCGAGATCAATCGCGCCGGCGATGAGCGCGGAATCGAGCTCTTTCGTGAAAAGCCCCTTGCCCCCTGATTCAGAGAGCGGCCGATCCTGAATCTGGTCACCCGTCGTGCGGATGATCTCGATCGGAAAATCCGATTCGCTTCCGCCATGGGCGCGCATCAGCAAGTCGCGGACCATATGCGTCTGCGCGAGCGCAAGCGGACTGCCGCGTGTTCCGATTCGAAGGATGGAAGGAGTTGTCATCGTCCGCCGGCCGTTACAGCGCGCGACTATAGGCGGGAACGCGTGAAGGGCAAGCGGAAGGAACGCTGAAACGCTCTGAACCCAAAAAGCGAGCGTCCGCTCGTTGGAGCGGACGCTCTTTTTTAGCTCCGCGGGCGAACTCTACGCGGCCCGGCGGATTGCTAAACTGATCACCACCAACCGCCAAACAGGCCGGTTCCGAGACCTGCGCCGAGGCCAATGCCCGCGCCAAGGCCGGCGCCTAGGCCGCCCAGTCCTGCGCCAAGCAGGCCGCCGCCGCCATAGCCGTAATAGCCCGGGCCGCCGCCCCAACCATACGCGCCGCCATAGGTCGGGAAAGCGGAGCCATAATACCCGGCGCCACCATACCCATAATAGCCCGGCCGAACGCAGCGGGAGTAGCGCATCGGACGATACGCCGACCCCCAATAAGCGGGCCGCGCCGCGTAACCCCAATAGGTGCGCGCCGGACGCGCGTAACCCCAATAGGTGCGCACGGGACGCGCGTAACCCCAGTGGGTTCCGCCGCAGTGCCGATGCCAGCCGTAATGGGCGCGGCAGTAATGCCTCGCTTCGGCCAGACTCGTGGAGCCGATCACGGCGGCCATTGCAATCGAGGACGTTAACGCCAAGGCTTTAATTTTGTTCGACGCCATTTTCACCTCCATACAGTTTAGACCGAGAGCAACCTCAACCGGGACGCTAATTACCTCTTCGCCTTAGCCATAATTCTACTCAGCTCAAGATATGCGCGTCGTTGGAGGAGCAACGATCTGCTGACCCAACTTGTATTGATCGAGATCGTGTCAAGAGGGACGCCAACGAATTCTAGGAAATTTAATGGAGCTATCTTTAGCGCTGCATTAGTATACGTCGATATTCCAAAACAGCTAAGAATTGTTGGTGTAAACCTTTTGCCTGCCGCAATTTTCCAACTTCCCGCTGGATGGCGGTATAAGCTCCGTTCCGCCGCTGAGACGTTCAGCGGCGCGGCTTTCTGCGCAGGGAGTTCGCATGCGCGTTTTGGGCATTGAAACCACTTGCGATGAGACTGCGGTCGCGGTCGTGTCTGAGCGGCTTGGCGGCGAAGGCGGAGAGATCCTCTCCAATGAGGTGTTGAGCCAGATCGCCCGCCACGCCGCCTATGGCGGCGTCGTTCCTGAAATCGCGGCCAGGGCCCATATCGATGTGCTCGACCGGCTGATCAGACGCGCGCTGGAGCGGGCCAAGACCGAGGCGAAGGATCTTGATGGGATCGCCGCCGCGGCTGGTCCGGGACTGATCGGCGGCGTTCTCGTCGGGCTCACGGCCGGCAAAGCCATGGCGCTCGCCTTGGGCAAACCATTCATCGCCGTTAATCACCTGGAAGCTCACGCGCTGACAGCGCGGCTGACCGATCGCCTGGACTTTCCCTTTCTGGCGCTCCTCATCTCGGGCGGGCACACGCAGATCGTCGCGGTGAAGGCCATAGGCGACTACCGCCGGCTAGGGTCCACCGTCGACGACGCCGCCGGCGAGGCCTTCGACAAGGTCGCCAAAATGCTGGAGCTGCCGTATCCGGGCGGGCCGCAAATCGAGAAGCTGGCGCTCGAGGGCGACGCGCGACGTTTCGACTTTCCGCGGCCGATGCTTGGTCGGGAAGGGGCCGACTTTTCCCTCTCGGGCCTCAAGACCGCGGTTCGGCAGGAAATCCTTAAGTTGCAGACGCTGAGCGAAAGCGACGTCAAGGATCTTGCGGCCTCCTTCCAGGCTGCGATCGTCGACGTGATCGTGGACCGGGTGCGCTCCGGCGTGCGACTCTTTACGGCAAGCGAGGGGCGCGCGCCGCAAGGCCTCGTGATCGGCGGCGGGGTTGCGGCCAACGGCGCCATTCGCCGCGCTCTTATGCGGCTTTGCGCCGAAAGCGGGCTGCGGTTCATTTCGCCGCCGGCGGCACTGTGCGCAGATAATGGCGCGATCATCGCCTGGACCGGGCTCGAGCGCTTGAAGCGCGGCCTGATCGACGACCTCGACTTCGCGCCGCGGCCACGCTGGCCGCTCGACGCTGCGCCGAGCCGGTCGCACCACGGCAAGGCCTAGGCGATTCGATGCGGCTCCTATTTTCTGCGGCGCTTGCCGCGATGACGCTTGCGCCGACGCCGCAACCGGCCGGACTGCTCGCCGAAGAGCCGACCTTTGCGGGCGTGCGCGTGCTCTATGGGCCTGGCGGCGGTTTCGGCGCCGTCGATGCGCGTCTGATCAATGACGCGCGTCGCTCGATCGACATGGCCGCCTATGTTCTGACCGACCGCTCCCTGACGTCGGCGCTCGGCCGCGCGGCCATGCGCGGCGTCAAGGTGCGAATCTATCTCGATGGCGAGGAAATGGGGCGCGGCGCGTCTGTGATCGAGGAAATCGCCGGCGCCCCGAACGTCGAAGTGCGCCGAAAGGGCCGCGCGCGCGATCTGATGCATCTGAAATCTTATCAGGTTGACGGTCGGCTCTTGCGCAGCGGCTCCGCCAATTTCAGCGTCTCCGGCGAAGTCTATCAGGACAATGATCTGATCGTGATCGAGAGCCCACAGGCCGCAGCGCGGTTTCATCAAACTTTTGAACGGCTGTGGTCGCGTCCGGACAATCAGCGGATCGGCGTACGATGACGCGCGCGACTGTCGCCGTTCTCGGCGCCGGCGCCTGGGGCGTCGCCCTCGCCAATGTCGCCGCGCAGGGCCGAGAACGCGTGCCCTTGTGGGCGCACGATCCTCAGGCCGCCGAAGCCCTGGCGCGCGACCGCGAGAACACGCGGCGCCTTCCGGGACTGCCGCTCGCCGCCGCCGTCGCGCCGACGAGCGACATTTCCGTTTTACGCGAGGCGGACATCGTGCTCGCCGTCACGCCCGCGCAAGCGATCCGCATGACCGCGCGCGCCGCGCGGCCGCATCTGCGCGAGCGCGCCGCCTTTGTGATTTGCGCCAAGGGGATCGAACGCGACCGGCGCAAGTTCCTGAGCGAAGTCGCGAGCGAAGAACTGCCCCAGGCCGACGTCGCCGTGCTCTCGGGACCAAGCTTTGCGGCGGACGTATGCAGAGGATTGCCGACGGCGGTGACTCTCGCGGCGCATCACGAAGCGCTGGCCCGGCGCCTGTGCGAGGAACTTTCGACAAAGACGTTCCGACTCTATCGCTCTACCGACGTGCGTGGCGCCGAGATCGGCGGCGCCGCGAAAAACGTTCTCGCGATCGCCGCAGGAATGAGCCACGGCCGCGGGCTCGGCGCGAGCGCGCAGGCGGCGCTCATCGCACGCGGATTTGCCGAACTGATGCGTCTCGGGCGCGCGTTGGGCGCGCGCCAGGAAACATTGATGGGGCTTTCCGGTTTGGGCGATCTCGTGCTCACCTGCGGATCGGCGCAATCGCGCAACTTTGCGCTTGGCGAAGCGCTGGGGCAGGGAATGTCAGTGGAAGACGCCACACATGGCAAGCTCGCGGAGGGCGCCTTTACCGCGCGCGTGTTAGTTGAAATGGCGCGCGCGCATGACGTCGAATTGCCGATCGCTGAAGCCGTCGACGCCATTCTCTCCGCGCGGCTGAGCGTTGACGGCGCCATCGAAGCGCTGCTGATGCGCCCCCTCAAAGCAGAAGACTGATCATCAGCGCCGCAACGAACGCTCGCTATTTCGAGTCCAGGATGTCGCGCATTTTCATCGCCAGCTGCTCCAAAGTGAACGGTTTGGTGAGCAGCTTGACGTCCTTGTCAAGAACGCCGTTGTGCACGATCGCGTTGCGCGTATAGCCGGTGATGAACAGAACGCGCAGGCTGTGTCTGCGAAACACCGCCTCTCGCGCGAGACGGGCGCCGTCCATGTCGGGCATAACCACATCCGTGACCATCAGCGCGATGTCGGCGCGACGGCGAATGATGTCGATCGCCGCGCGTCCGTTCTCGGCCTCCAGAACCGAATAACCCAATTCTCGCACGCCTTGCGCGGTGACCCGGCGCGCCGTGTCGTCGTCTTCGACGATCAGCACAAGTTCTTCCGGCCTCCCAAGCGGAAGTTCGAGAGGTCGAGGCGGCCGAAGCGGCAGTTCAGCGGGCGGTTCGACGTTATTGAAGCGCGGCAGATAGAGCTTGATGCAGGTTCCGCGTCCGGGCTCGGAATAGATTTTGACCTGGCCGCCAGACTGCTTGACGAATCCATGGACCTGAGAAAGGCCGAGTCCGGTGCCCTTGCCTGCTGGCTTCGTCGTGAAGAACGGATCGAACGCTTGCGACAAGACCTCGGGCGGCATGCCTTGACCAGTGTCGGTCACGGCGATCATCACATATTGGCCAGGGGTCACTTCGATGTTTTCACTGGCGTAGGCGTCATCAAGATAGCAGTTTGCCGTCTCGATCGTCAGCTTGCCGCCGTCCGGCATGGCGTCGCGCGCATTGACCGCGAGATTGACGATGGCGCTTTCCAATTCGTGCTGATCGATTTTTGTGGCCCACAGGCCGCCGGCGAGAACGGTTTCAAGTTCGATCTTTTCGCCGAGAGCGCGGCGCACCATGTCCGAGACGCTGGAGACGAATTTGTTGGGGTCGAGCGGACGCGGCGACAAAGGCTGACGGCGTGAGAAGGCGAGGAGCCTGCGAACCATGGCGGCGGCGCGATCGGCGCCGTCCATCGCTGAATCGATCAGTTGAATGCAATCTTCGTTCGCGTTCGTAAGCTTTCGCCGCAACAGATGCAGACTCGCGACGATGACGCCGAGCATATTGTTGAAGTCATGCGCGATGCCGCCGGTCAGATGGCCGAGCGCTTCGAGTTTTTGCGACTGCCGCAACTGCGACTCAAGCGCTTCGCGGCGCGTCGTTTCCCCAATCAGCTGGTCGTAGGCGGTCTTCAACGAGTCGCGTGACGCTTGCAGCGCGTTCATCTGCTTTTGCGCATTGAGAAACGAAAAAGCGGCAAGCGCGAAGATGATGCCGCCGAGCGCCCAAACGGCCGCGTCAAACTCGCCGCCGGCAGCGTTGAGTTCGCGCTCGCGCTTCTCGCTGAGATTTTGCTCATTTTCAGTCATCGTGTCGATGATGGCGTGGAGCCGGTCCATCAGCGCCTTTCCGCGCCCGGACTTGACGAGCTGAACGGCCTTGTCGACTCGGAGCGCGCGCATATCGGCGATCGCCTCATCGATGATCTCGACCCTTTCGCCAAGCAGCGGTCGCATTTCCGCGACGATCTCGAGCTGCTTGGGATTGTCTCTTACGCGCTCCGAAAGCCGGTCGACGACGACGGGCAGTTTGCGCGTCGCTTCGAAGCTGGCGTCCAGATAGCGTTCGTCTTGGGTGATGATAAAACCGCGCTGACCGCTCTCGGCGGCCTGCAGCAGTCCATAAAGCTGATAAAGATCGCTTTGCACCTGAATAGTGTGGCGCAGCCATGCGCCAGCTGCGCGGCGCTGGGATTCAGCGCGCACGGCCACAAATCCGGCAAGCGCAAGCACCGCGAATCCGAGCGCTATGCCAAACAGTCCAGAAGCGACGAATTTACGTGTCGGAGACATTTTGTTCCGGCGACTGGATGGACGCGCGCCACTCTACGACGCTCCTCCTGAATGCGAAAGTTCAGGGGACCTGTCGCACTGCGCCTTTGGCCGCGCTCGTCGTCATTGAGGCGTAGGCGCGCAGCGCCGTCGTGATTTTTCGAGGCCGCGCCTTGGCCGGAGCGAAGCCTTTCGCGGATTGTTCGGCGCGCCGCGTCGCCAGTTCGTCTTCGCTAACGGCGAGCGTAATGCTTCGCGCCGGAATGTCGATTTCTATTCTGTCGCCGTCCCGGACCAAGGCGATCGCGCCGCCCTCGGCCGCTTCTGGAGAGACATGGCCGATCGAAAGCCCGGCCGTGCCGCCGGAAAATCTTCCGTCCGTCACCAGCGCGCAGACCTTGCCGAGTCCCTTCGATTTCAGATAGCTCGTCGGATAGAGCATTTCCTGCATGCCGGGTCCGCCGCGCGGGCCTTCGTAGCGGATGACGACCACCTCGCCAGCCTTTACGTCGCCCGTCAGAATGCCCGACACCGCCGCGTCCTGACTCTCATAGACCTTGGCGGAGCCGGCGAATTTCAGAATCGAATCGTCAACGCCAGCCGTTTTCACGATGCAGCCATCGAGGGCGAGATTGCCCGTGAGCACGGCGAGGCCGCCATCCTTGGAGAAGGCGTGCGCCGCGTCGCGTATCGCGCCTTTTTCGCGGTCGGCGTCGAGCTCCTTGTAGCGGCGGTCCTGGCTGAACGCGACTTGCGTCGCCACGCCGCCCGGCGCGGCGCGAAAGAATGTGCGCGCGGTCTCGCTCTGCGTGACGGCGATGTCCCAGCGCGCCACGGCGTCGCTGACCGAAGGACTGTGGACGGTCGGAAGCTCGCCGTGCAGCAGACCAGCGCGCAGCAATTCTCCAAGGATCGCGATGACCCCGCCGGCGCGATGCACGTCCTCAAGATGAACGTCGGGCGCGGAAGGCGCGACCTTGCACAGCACCGGCACCCGCCGCGACAGGCGGTCGATGTCGGCCATGGTGAAATCGACCTGCGCCTCGTGCGCCGCCGCGAGTAGATGCAACACGGTGTTGGTCGAGCCGCCCATCGCGATGTCGAGCGTGATCGCGTTTTCGAAAGCTTCAAAACGCGCGATCGAACGCGGCAGCACGCTTTCGTCGTCCTGCTCATAGTAGCGGCGCGCGAGATCCACGATGAGATGGCCGGCTTCGACAAACAGCCGCCGGCGATCCGCATGGGTCGCCAAGGTCGAACCATTGCCGGGAAGCGACAGCCCCAGGGCCTCGGTCAGGCAGTTCATGCTGTTCGCCGTGAACATGCCCGAGCATGATCCGCAGGTCGGACAGGCGGAGCGCTCGATCGTGGCGACGTCCGCTTCGCTGACCGTTTCGTCCACGCCGGCGATGATCGCATCGACAAGATCGAGCGCGTGCTCCTTGCCGGCGAGCACAACCTTGCCGGCCTCCATCGGACCGCCGGAAACGAACACCGCCGGAATGTTGAGGCGCAGCGCCGCCATCAGCATGCCGGGCGTGATCTTGTCGCAATTCGAAATGCAGACCAGCGCGTCGGCGCAATGCGCGTTGACCATGAATTCGACGCTGTCGGCGATGAGATCGCGGGAGGGCAGGGAATAGAGCATCCCGTCGTGGCCCATGGCGATGCCGTCATCGATCGCGATGGTGTTGAACTCCTTCGCGACGCCGCCGGCCTTTTCGATTTCGGCGGCGACGAGTTGGCCGAGATCCTTCAAATGCACATGGCCGGGAACGAATTGGGTGAAGGAATTGGCGACCGCGATGATCGGCTTGCCGAAGTCCTCCTCCTTCATGCCTGTCGCGCGCCAGAGGCCGCGCGCGCCGGCCATGTTGCGGCCGTGGGTCGTCGTGCGTGAACGATAAGGAGGCATTGAACTCTCGCCGTCGCGAAGGCTCGTCGTTCGAGCCTTTCCAAAGACGACTATCGCAGCGAACGAGCCGCCGCAACTGCGGATAGAGCAGCCGCAGCCGCGGCTTTCGTGGTGTTTAGCCCTGCGCGTGCGCCGGGCGGGACCCGGTCAGCGTGGCCGCGAGTTTGGCGTAAACCCGCGCTGCTTAAGCAGCGCGGCGCTCCGCCGACGGCGCCAATTTGCTGACGCAGTCGCGAATGGCGGCAATCGAAGCGAAGCTTTGCCGCCGGAGCATCGTGACCGGGAACTCGACGTCGAAGGCTTCTTCCAGCGCGAGCATCGTGCGGATCGCGGCAAAGGGCGTCAGCCCTGCGCTGTAGAGATCGTCCGAATCCGACAGATGTTCCACGGGGGTATGCAGACGGCCGTGCTCTTGCAGCAAGCGGCGTATCGTATCCATCATCGATCCAACTCCAGGAGCTCCGCGGTTGAGGCGGGCT
Source organism: Methylocystis sp. (assembly GCA_022843525.1). Taxonomy (GTDB): domain Bacteria; phylum Pseudomonadota; class Alphaproteobacteria; order Rhizobiales; family Beijerinckiaceae; genus Methylocystis. The sequence continues at coordinate 8,867 of JALHNR010000047.1, forward strand.
GCAGCGTTGTTGTCGCGATAAGCGCGAGGGTTTCCTAACAACCTTAACTAGCGCGCTAAGGATTCGGGCGCCTCGCCTGAACGCAGGATGAATTCGCCGCGCATACGCCGAGTCGTGGCTTACAAATGGTTAATCTAATTCACCGCTGCGCGCCGTGCTGTGGCCGTTTCTATTGACCTGCGCTATGTTAGCGGCAATGCGAACGCCGCTGCTTCTTCCGCTGACGATCCTGGTCTTTCTTGGAGCCCTGCCGGCCGGTTTCGCGCTGGCGCAGGCGTCGGAGACGCCATCGATCGAATCATTTGGCGAGGAGGAGGGCGAGTTCCTTTTCATTCCAGGGATTGGAAGGATTCCGCTGCCGCCCGGAACCCGCGCGCTCGGCCCCGGACAAGGCGGACGCGGTCTTGATCCGGAGCGGCGCGCGCCGGCCGCCGCAGCGCCGCCCCCGCCGCCCAAGGACCCCGACCAGCAGCGGGCCGAAGAGATGGCGCGACTTTATCTTCGCCTGGAGCAAGCCGAAGACGAGCGGGAGGCGAAGGGCGTTGCGGCGGCGATCGTCAGCCGCTGGGCGCGTTCGGAGTCGGACACGATCAATCTGCTTGCGGCGCGCGCCCTCGCAGCGGACGCGGCCGGCGCGCCGCCTCTCGCCCTGAAGCTTCTCGACTATGTGATCGCGCTCTCGCCGCAATGGGCGGAGGGCTATGTTCAGCGCGCGAAGGTGCGAGCGGAGCAGGGGGACGACAGCGGCGCGATCGCCGACCTCGAGACCGCTGCGACGCTTGAGCCGAAGCGTTTTGACGCGCTCGCCGCTCTTGGCGCGCTCAAGGAGAAAACCGGCGACAAGAAGGGGGCGCTCGCGGCCTATCGAAAGTCGCTCGCGATCTCGCCCCAGCAGGAGTCGCTTCAAAAAATCGAGGAGCGCCTGCATATTGACGTCGAGGGGCGCGACATCTGAACGCTGCGGGGAATGCGATGACGACGACCGACAGGCAGGCCGCGAGCGCGGTTGCGCCCGAAGCGCTGGAGCAGCTCTTTACGGGCGCGCGGACCCACAACGGCTGGCTTCCCATAGACGTGCCGGACAGCCTGCTCGAACTCGCCGTGGATTACGCGAAATGGGGGCCGACAAGCGCCAATTGCTCGCCGATGCGCATCATTTTCGTGCGCTCGCCGGAGGCGAAGGCCCGGCTCGCCCCGGCGATGTCGGACGCCAATCGTCCGAAGACCATGGCCGCGCCCGCCACGGCGATCGTCGCCTATGATCTCGATTTCACGGAGAGCCTTCCGCACCTTTATCCGGCGACGGACGCGCGGTCCTGGTTCGTCGGCAATGAGACGCTGATCGAGGAGACGGCCTTCCGCAACGGCTCGCTACAGGGCGCTTATCTCCTCCTCGCGCTGCGCGCGGTGGGTCTCGATTGCGGACCGATGAGCGGTTTCGACAGGGCGAAGGTCGATGCGGAATTCTTCCAAGGAACGCGGATAAAGTCGAATTTTTTGATCAACATCGGCTACGGTGATCCCGCAAAGCTCTATCCTCGCGGTCCGCGGCTCGCTTGTGAGGAAATCGCCAGTATTCTTTAGGAGGCCAATTTTATGACTCTACGAATCATTCCCCAACGCTTCGCCCCACACGCCCAGGGGCTGCTGCGCATAGCAGCCGCTTTGCTGTTCATGCAGCATGGCGCAACCAAGCTTTTCGGCGTCCCACATGTTGCGATGTTCGACGGTCTGAAGCTGTTCTCGCTGTTGGGCGCGGCCGGAGTCCTCGAGCTTTTCGGCGGCCTGCTGCTGCTGCTGGGCCTCTTCACCCGGCCTGTCGCCTTCATTCTTTCGGGTCAGATGGCGGTCGCCTATTTCTTTTTCCACGCCGGCCAGGATTTGTGGCCGCTCCTCAACAAAGGAGAGCTCGCCGCGCTCTACTGCTTCGTGTTTCTGTTCTTTGCCGCGGCCGGGCCTGGCGCCTTCGCGCTCGATCGCGAGTGACTCCGCCTTCCGCAAGTGATTCTCGGCGGCGACGCCCTTTCTATTGACATTGAGGACGGGGGACATATTCCCTTGCGGTATGTCCCAGACGGCCCTCACCGCCAAGCGTCGGTCCCAAGCCTTGGCGCTGCCTAATCTGCTGACCTATGGCCGCATGGCCGCCGTCCCGGTGGTGGCGGGGTTGCTCCTTGGCTTTACGGAGCACTGGGCACGCTGGGGCGCGCTCGGCATTTTTATCGCCGCCGGGGTGACCGACTTTCTCGACGGCTATTTCGCCAGAATTTGGCAGCAACAGTCGCCGCTCGGGCGGATGCTGGACCCCATTGCGGACAAGTTGCTCGTCGCGACGACCCTGATGGCGCTCGTCGCCGATCGAACGGTCGCGGGCTGGACGATCTGGGCGGCGATCATCATCCTGTGCCGCGAAATCCTGGTGTCCGGCCTGCGGGAACATCTGGCCGAACTCAAGGTCCGCTTGCCCGTTTCCGCCATCGCCAAATGGAAAACGGCGGCGCAGCTCGTGGCGCTCGGCTTTCTGATCGCCGGACCGGCCGGCGAAGTCGTTCTCCCTGGCACGGTCAAGATCGGCGCGGCGCTCTTATGGGCCGCGGCGATTCTGACGCTGTACACCGGGTTCGACTACCTGCAGTCGGCGTGGAACCACTTCGGAGAAGACGAGGCGGCATGAAGGCGCTGTATTTCGCTTGGGTGCGCGAGCGCATCGGTCTGGCGGAAGAGGAGATCGCGCCGCCGCGTGAAGTGGTGACGGTTCGTGAGCTGATCGACTGGCTGTCGGCGCGGGGCGAGGGATATGCGGCCGCTTTCGCCAACCCCGCGACGATCCGCGCGGCGGTCGACAAGATGCATGCGGCGCCCGACGCGCCAATCGGCGCAGCTAGGGAGATCGCCTTCTTCCCGCCAATGACGGGCGGCTGAGATGGCGCCGCGGCCGACTCTGGCGGTGCGCGTGCAAGCGGAGGATTTCGACCTTGGGCGGGAACAGGCGCTGCTGACGCGCGGGCGGCGAGACATCGGCGCGCTCGTCAGTTTCGTGGGCCTCTGCAGGGACGAGGACGGCGCGCTTGAGGCTTTGGAGCTCGAACATTATCCCGGAATGGCCGAGGTCGAGATTCGTCGCGTCGCCGAGGAAGCGCTCGATCGATGGCCTTTGCAGGGGTTGAGCGTCATTCACCGCTTCGGCCGCATCCAGCCCGGCGAACAGATCGTTTTTGTGCTCACAGCGGCGCGTCACCGCGCTGACGCTTTCGCCGCCGCAGCGTTTTTGATGGATTACCTCAAAACCCGCGCGCCCTTCTGGAAAAAGGAGCGCCGCGCGGATGGCGCGTCGGGCGACTGGGTCAGCGCGAAATCCGAGGACGATGCGGCTGCGGACCGTTGGCGCTAGATTAGCTGCTGTGGCGCGATCAGATGCACGACCCACCCGTGGAGCGCGACGGTCGCGACGACGAGAAACAGCGTCGCGAGGGTGAAAACGTCGAGGTTTTCCTTTGGCACGCGCATCATGGTCGGCAGCCCGACGGAAAAAACATAGATTCCATAGAAGCCGAGCACGTCCAGCCATCGGAGGCCCGGAATCAGGCCAAACAGCGAGGCGAGCCAGACCGGCGTGTACGAATAGGCGGTCAGCATCAGCGCGCGGCGGTCGTCAGTCTTCCCATCGAAATGCGGCGCAATGGCCGATATGACGAAGGCGACGATAAAAAACGCCGGCAGGCTCAGCAGATACTGAACGAAGGCGCGATAGAGCCCGCCCGCGAACGTCGGGTGCATGATTCCCTGCGGGCCGTGGGAAAAGCCGAAAAGCCATGAGCTGAAGAAGCTCGCGAACGGCGGAAGAAGCGCCAATATCGCAATATAATTGCGATAGAGATCGAAGACCGACGTCTCCTCTTCGGAGATCTTCGCCCATTCGGTCTGCGGCGCCAGGATTAAACCCTTGATTCGCGATAGCAACTGCATTCCGGCCTCCATTGATTTGCCGCAAGCGCTAATTACCGAGGCGGTCATGGAGCCGGACTTGCGGGCGCCGGGTCCTCCATGCGAGGGAGAGTGCGGCCAGCTGCGGCCGGTTTGATGATCGACGGTGAAATCTAACGCGACGGGCCGCATGAGAAAACTGCTGGAATATTTTTGGCCGTTCGTCGGCCTTGTCGCGGTCGTCGCCTCTTTTTTCCTTCTCTATCACGAATTCAAAGGAGAATCGGTCGGCGCCGAGGTTTGGGCCAATCTTCAGGCCATTCCGACGAGCCGCTATCTATTCGCAGGCCTGTCGACCCTTGTTGCCTATGCGGCGCTCGCTTGGTACGATCGCATCGCGCTCCTGCACCTGGGCGTCAAACACATCAATTGGCTGTTTATTTCGGTCTGTTCGTTTACGACCTACGCCCTGTCGCACAACATCGGCGCAAGCGTTTTCTCGGGCGCCATGGTGCGCTATCGCGCCTATTCCACCAAGGGACTGACCGCGACGCAGGTCGCCACGCTGGTGGTGTTGTGCTCTTACACGTTCGGATTCGGCAATGTGCTGCTCGCCGGCCTTTTGCTGACCTATGACCCCGCGATCATGCAAAGACTGTCGGGCTTCCTTCCGGACATACTTACAAACCCGAGCACAGCGCTCGTCGTTGGTTTGTCCTGCCTGGCCTTCGTCGTTCTATACGTTCTCGGATCGCTCATGCATTTCCGCGCGATCCGGCTGTTCGGGCGGTTCGAGATTCTCTATCCGCGCCCCGGCATCATGCTCCGCCAGCTCTTCGCGGCTCCCTTGGAGCTCATCGGCGCTGCCGGCATCATCTATTTCGCGCTGCCGGAGCAGGGCAACCCCGGCTTTCTCATCGTGCTCGGCGCGTTTCTTCTGTCCTTTTCGGCGGCTTTGGTGTCCCATGCGCCGGGCGGGCTCGGCGTCTTCGAGCTGCTGTTCATCAATGTCATGCCGGATGTGCCGCGGCTGAAGGTCTTGGCGGCGCTGCTCGTCTGGCGCCTCTTCTATCTCATCGTCCCGCTGCTGATCGCGCTGGTCGTCGTCGCGCTCTTCGAACGCAAGAAACTCGTCGAGCGCTGGCGGCGGATAGAGGAACAGCCTCAAAAATAAAACGCCGGCCATTACGGACCGGCGTTTCGAACCTCTCGGCGTCTGTCGCCGCGTTCACATACGATATTGCTGAAGGCGCGTGGTCCGCAGACCGGCGAGGCCATGCTGGTCAATCGACATCTGCCAGCTCAGGAATTCGTCCACCGTCAGCGTGTAGCGGCTGCAGGCTTCGTCGAGCGAGAGCAGGCCGCCGCGCACCGCCGCCACCACTTCCGCCTTGCGCCGTATCACCCAGCGTTTGGTCGAAGCGGGGGGTAAATCCGCAATGGTCAGCGGACTGCCATCGGGACCGATGACATATTTGACACGGGGACGGTGCGTCTCGGTCATCTCACTCACTCGCTACTCAAACAGCCACGTTGTAGCGTCTTTATAGAGGCGCCGCTTTAAGAATTGCCTAAACGGATAGGCTCTATAAGCAATGGAAAATAAACTAAATTTTAGGAATATGCGGCGTTACGAGACTTGGCGCGCCGCCCGCTTAGCCGCCAATACCAGAGCCGCTTAGGCTTTTGCCTGGGGTTGCTTGCATCGAGCGTCTTGCGCTGCCCCGGCAAGGTTAGCGGCTCGAAGCATCGACCGTATTGATTTAGCGAAGCGCTAAAAACGCGTCGTTAACTGCGTCAACCATTCTGGCGAAGCCGTGACAAGCGCCGTCTCCAACGTCTTGTCGTAGCCTGAGACGATCAACACGCCAATCAGCACGAGCGACGCGCCGAGCGCTTGCTTCGCCTGTTTCCCAACGGTCAGCAGCCGGTCCCGCCAACGCGCCATCGCTTGCCGCGAGAGGGCTCCAAGCAACATCAGCGGCGCGGCCGCGCCGAGACCGAACGCGGCCATTGTCGCCGCGACGGCGCTCAGGTCTTCGCCGCGCGCCGCGAGCACTGACGCGGCGCCGAGCGTCGGGCCCACGCAAGGACTCCAAACGGCGCCGAGCAGCAGACCGACGCCAAACTGGCCGAACATTCCGCTGCGAGTTCCGGCGCCAAAGGCCGCGCTTAACTTATCGCTGATCGGGCCTCCGGCGGCGGCGAGGCGCGCCTGCAGCTCAGGCGCAAGCAGGATCACGCCCAGTGCGATCAGCAAAGCCGCCGCGACGAGCCGCAGCGAGTCGCCATCGAGGCCGACGGCGAAGCCGATCGTCGCCATGAAAAGGCCGATCGCGACGAAGGACAGGGCGACGCCCAGCGCCAGAAGCGCCGGCGCGTAGCGATGCTCCGCCGCCGCAGCGCCG
>JALHNR010000048.1 GCA_022843525.1 Methylocystis sp.
CCGCGCCTGCTGATGAGTCCGCGCGGCGCGCCGCTGACCCAGGCGCGCGCACGCGACCTCGCCCAAGGCGCCGGCGCGATCATTCTCTGCGCCCGGTTCGAAGGCGTCGACGAGCGCATCATCGACGCCCGCGGGCTCGAAGAAATGTCGATCGGCGATTTCGTGCTTTCGGGCGGCGAGATCGCGGCGCTGGCGCTGATCGACGCCTGCGTGCGGCTGATCCCCGGCGTGATGGGCGAAGAAGCCTCAGGCGTCGAGGAAAGTTTTGAGGCCGGCCTCCTCGAATATCCGCATTACACGCGGCCACGCGATTTCGAGGGACGCGACATTCCCGAGGTGCTGCTCTCCGGCGATCACGCCAGAATCGCCAAATGGCGCCATGAACAGGCGCTGGCGCTGACCCGCGCGCGACGCCCCGACATGTTGTCGCCCCAGAAAAGCGACGCTTCCCGCCGCCGCTGAATCTCCGCGCTCTGCTCTATTTTTCATCTGGTCCGCCAGCGCGCGCGATCTAGCTAATGAGCAGCGCACCCCGAGCTTGAGCCTGGAGCCAGGGCGCGAGGAGGCCCACCCAAATGCAAAAAACAAAGACGCCGATGAAGCCCGACACCGAACGTTCGGCGCTGGATACGCCGACCGACCTTGAGAAACAGTCGACGATGAAGGTCGCCGCAGAGGTCAACAAGCTCGTCGCCGACGCCCTCGCGCTTTATCTGAAGACCAAGAATTTCCACTGGCACATGAGCGGCCCGCATTTCCGCGACTACCATCTGCTGCTCGACGAGCAGGCGACGCAAATTTACGCCGCCGTCGACCCGCTGGCCGAGCGCGTGCGCAAGCTCGGTCAGCCGACCCTGCGCTCGATCGGGCAGGTGGCGCAAATGTCCCGCATCAAGGACAATGACGAGGAATTCGTTTCGCCTTACGACATGCTGTGCGAATTGCTCGACGACAACAAGGGGATGGCCGAGTCGCTGCGCAACGCGCACAAAGTTTGCGATGACAATGAAGACATCGCGACGGCGAGCCTTCTCGAAACTTTTCTCGACGAGACCGAGAAGCGGACCTGGTTCCTGTTCGAGGCGGCGCGCGGCGCCGGCCCCGGCGGCCACTGACGTCAGGCGGCCGTTCGAACGCTAGAGCGCTTCCCGATCGCTCGAAATCTCGTATGGAGCAGGTTCTCATCGAAAAAGTCTGTCAACTTTTTCGGAACCTGCCCTAGCGCGTCGGAACGGGCGTGCCGCTGCGATAATCGTAAAAGCCGCGCTGCGTCTTTTTGCCGAGCCAGCCGGCTTCGACATATTTCACCAGCAGCGGGCAGGGGCGGTATTTTGAATCCGCCAGGCCCTCATGCAGCACCTGCATCACCGAAAGACAGGTGTCGAGACCGATGAAATCGGCGAGCTGCAGCGGACCCATCGGATGGTTGGCGCCGAGCTTCATCGCCGTGTCGATGGCGTCGACCGAGCCCACGCCTTCGTAGAGCGTGTAGATCGCCTCATTGATCATCGGCAGCAGAATGCGGTTGACGATGAAGGCGGGGAAGTCCTCCGAAACGCTGATCGTCTTGCCGAGCTTGGAGACGAACGCCTTCGTCTCCTCAAATGTGACGTCATCGGTCGCGATGCCGCGAATGAGCTCCACGAGCTGCATGCGCGGCACCGGATTCATGAAATGAATGCCGATGAAGCGTTCCGGCCGACCGGTGACCGCGGCAAGGCGCGTGATCGAAATCGACGAGGTGTTGGAGCTGATGATCGCGCCGGGCTTCACGAACTGCGCGAGCTCCGTCAGAATCTTTCGCTTGAGGTCTTCGACCTCGGTCGCCGCCTCGATCAACAGGTCGGAGTCGGCGAAGTCGGCCATTTTTGGCGCGCCGGAAATGCGTTCGAGCGCCGGTTCGACCGCCGAGGCGTCGATCTGGCCGCGCTCCACGGCGCGTCGCATCTGCGCGGCGACGTCGGCGATGCCGGCGTCGATGCGTTCCGCGAAATGTCGTTCAGGGCGACGTCATAGCCGGCAAGCGCGCAGACATGGGCGATCCCCTTGCCCATCTGGCCCGCGCCGATGACGCCGATCTTGCGAATTTCGAAGCCCATTTTTTACCACCGTCAGCCAAGCTCGCGCCGGATAGCAAGCGGCCCGCCCGCGCTGAGTGCGTGCCGCAGTGCAATATAACTTGCGTTCCTTCGCAAAGAAAACAAAGAAAAAGCTCTGGAGCACCGACGCTCCGCCCATCCCTGCCGCCGCGCCGGACCATTTCGGGCCGAAGCGACGGCGGTTTTTGTGGTCAGCGGCCGATCTTCACCAGCTCGGCTTCAAGCTCGGGCAGGGCCGTGAAGAGGTCGGCGACGAGGCCATAGTCGGCGACCTGGAAAATGGGCGCCTCCTCGTCCTTGTTGATCGCCACGATCACCTTCGAATCCTTCATGCCGGCGAGATGCTGGATCGCCCCGGAAATCCCCGCGGCGATGTAGAGATCGGGCGCCACCGCCTTGCCGGTCTGGCCGACCTGCAAGTCGTTTGGCGCATAGCCGGCGTCGACGGCGGCGCGAGACGCCCCGATCGCGGCATTAAGCCGCGTCGCGACCGGATCCAGCACCTTCTGGAAATTCTCCGCCGACCCGAGCGCGCGCCCGCCGGAAAGAATGATCCGCGCCGAGGTGAGTTCGGGGCGCTCGGACTTCGCCAGCTCTTCGCTCTTGAAGGCGGAAACGCCGGGATCGGCGGGCGCCGCAATCGCCTCGACGGGCGCCGAGCCGCCTTCGGGGGCCGCCGCGAAGGCGGTGGTGCGCACGGTGATCACTTTCTTTGCGTCCTTCGCGCGCACGGTCTGGATCGCGTTGCCGGCGTAGATCGGCCGCTCAAAAGTGTCGGCCGACACGACCTTGATGATGTCGGAGACCTGCATCACATCGAGCAGCGCCGCGACGCGCGGCAGCACGTTCTTCGTCGCCGAGGTCGACGGCGCGATGATGACGTCATAAGCGCCGGCGAGCGAGACGATCAGCGCGGCGACCGTCTCGGCCAGAACATGATCGAGCGACGCGTCTTCGGCGACGAGGACCTTCTCGACGCCGGCGAGTTTCGCCGCCTGCTCGGCCGCGCCCTTGAGGCCGGGCCCGACGATGAGGACATGAACGGGGCCGCCGATCTCCTTCGCCGCGGTCAGCGCCTTGGCGGTCGCCGGGGCGATCGCGTCGCCGGCGGTTTCGGCAAGAAGCAGAATCGTCATCTTTAAAGCACTCCCGCTTCCTTGAGCTTGCCAACGAGTTCGACGACCGAGCTGACCTTGACGCCCGCTTTGCGTTTCGCAGGCTCGGTGGTTTTCAACACGTCAAGGCGCGGCGAAATGTCGACGCCATAATCGGCGGGCGACTTCACGGCGACCTCTTTCTTCTTGGCCTTGATGATGTTGGGCAACGAGGCGTAGCGCGGCTCGTTAAGGCGCAAATCCGTGGTGACGACAGCCGGCAGCTTTAAGCTGACAGTCTGCAGCCCGCCGTCAATCTCGCGCGTCACGTCGACGGAGCCGTCCGCCATCTCGACTTTCGAGGCGAAGGCGCCCTGACCCCAGCCGAGCAACGCCGCGAGCATCTGGCCCGTCTGATTGCAATCGTCGTCGATCGCCTGCTTGCCCATGATGACGAGCTGCGGCTGTTCCTCGGCGACGATCTTGGCCAGGATTTTGGCGACGGCGAGCGGCTCGACGGTCTCGTCGGTTTTGACCAGAATGCCCCGGTCGGCGCCCATGGCGAGGCCGGTGCGCAAGGTCTCGTCGGCCTTGGCCGGTCCGATCGTGACGACGATGACTTCCGTCGCCTTGCCGGCCTCCTTGAGCCGCAGCGCCTCTTCGACGGCGATTTCGTCGAAGGGGTTCATCGACATTTTCACATTGGCGAGATCGACGCCCGAACCGTCCGCCTTGACCCTGATCTTGACGTTGTAATCGACGACCCGTTTGACGGGCACGAGAATCTTCATCGCGCGACCCCTTGGTCCTTCTGACCCTTTGGCGAGACGGTGTCGGAACGCCGCCTGCGCGCGCTCCACTCTGGCTAAAGCCGTCGCGCGGTCTGGTAGCGGGGGCGCGCGCGCAAGTCAAACCGCCCAAGTCAAACAAAGCGATCGCGCCGAACTGATCGATCAGGGGGCGTCGTCGCCGGCGTCCTGCGCGCGCGGCGTGGGGGCGAGCGCGCCGCTCCTGTCGAAAAGCCGGTGCCGGCGGCGCTTGAAGATGGGCGTCAGCACCAGACCCGCGGCGATGCCGCCGACATGCGCCATCCAGGCGACGGCGCCGCCCTCGCCCATGGAGGCGTTGATCAGCTGCATCACAATCCAGGCGCCGACGAATAGCCAACCGGAGGCGACAAAAGAGAACAGCGGCGCCCGCAACCCCAGGATCGACCTCGGCCGCGCCCCGGAGAGCCAGGCGCCGAGATAAATCGGCGCGAGCGCCAGCGAGAGCGGCGGAAAAATTCCCGCGACCGTGGCGCGTGGATGGAGCAGCAGAAAGGCCGCGCAGACGCCGGAGATCGCGCCCGACGCGCCGACGAGCGGCAAGATCGAATGCGGCGTGGCGTAGATGTAGAACACGCCGGAGGCGACGCCGCAGGAAAGATAAAACAGCAGATAGTGGAGCGACCCCATGGCGTCTTCGACATTGTCGCCGAAGACGTAGAGGAACAGCATATTCGAGCCGAGGTGCACCCAAGACGAGTGAAAGAACAGCGCGGTGACGAGCGTCAGCGCGGCCGGCGGCCCGACGATCCAGTCGGCGAGCTGGGCCTCGCCGAAGAGCACGCGCGGAATGATCGCGAAGCCGCGGACGATGGTCAGCGGATCGCCGAAAATCTCGCTTTGCACGACGAGGAAGACGATGACGTTGAGCGCGATCAGCGTCCAATTCACGATCGGCCGCCGCAAATAGCGCAACGGCGCATCGTCATAGATCGGCATCACCATGGGCGCGCTCCTTTCGACCGCTAGCCTAACATAGGGCGACGCCAATGGTCCGCGTCACGACCGGGCAAGCCGCCGATCGAGCCACGTCGTCGCGAGATCGCCAAGCCCGGCGATGTCGAAGGCGACCGTCAGCAGCCCATAGACGGCCGCTCCGGCCAGAATCTGCGCAACCAGCGTGAGCATGCCCGGGGTCATTTCGCGCAGAGGCGTGAGCGCGAGCGACATCGCGCCCGTCGCCGCAAGCGCCGCGAACATATCCCAAAACGACGGCCAGACCGGCTGCGTGCGCAGCGCGAAATAGACCGTCGCCACAAGCGCCGCGATATAGGCGCCGGCTTGCGCGATCGCGAGATTTGACGCGTCTGCGCCCCAGGGCAGGAAAAGCAGCAGCGCCAGGCCGAAGGCGACCGCCGCAAGCGCCGCGACCATCAAGGGCGCCGTCTTTTTTTCGATCTGGAAGACGGGATTGACGCCGAACAGAATGACGCCCATCGCGAAAAGTCCCGGAAGCAGCAGGCCGAGGTAATGGCCGAAGGGGCCGCGATATTGCGCCGGCACGATCAGCGCTTCGATCGACGGCATGACGAACCAGAGGCCGGCGCACGCCGGCAGTAAAAAGGCGACGACGATGCCCATGTTGCGCGCGACCTGCACCTTGGCGCGATCGACGCCATGGAGTTCATGCGCGGCGACGGCGATCTGAAACAAAAGCACGTCGAGCGCCGAGCCGAGCGCCTGCACCGCACGCACGCCGAGATCATACGCCAGCGCGAACTGCCCGGTTTCCGCAAAACCGAAGACGCTGGCGACGATGGAGCGCGCCGCGAGCGGCATCGCCTGATAGAGAAGATGCGCGGTGACGATGGGCGCGCTATAGGCCGCAAGCGCACGCGCATTCAGACTCGAGGCGGCGCGAATATCAGCGCCGGGATCGAGCAGCGCGCGACGCCCGAGAACGACCGTGCCGAACAGGCTCGCAACGCCGCCGGCGAGCGCCACCGCCGCCGAGTGAAAAATAAAGGCGCCGCCGCCAATCAGGACAAGCGACAGCGCGTTCTTGGCAAGCATGAGGCGCACATAAGCGTGGTCATGAAAGCGCGCGCGCACAAGCGCGGTGCAATAGTCGAAGAGCCCGTTGGCCACCGACGTCAGCAAAGCGAGCAGGATGAGATTGGTTTCGAAGTCGAGCGGCGGCCCGGCAAGCGCATAAATGCCTGTGGCCAATGCAAGGAAGAGCGTGACGCCGATGAAGGCCGCATCGAGCGTCGAGCGCACCACCGGCTCTTTGTCGCGCGTGCGCTTTGAGTAAAAGCGCGTCGCGGAAAGACGCAACCAGTCATAGAGCGCCGTCTGCACGACGACCGCGATGGAGAAGGCGAGGGCGAAGCGGCCATATTCCTCGGGGCCGAGAAATTTCGCCACCGTGAGGCCGATGACGAAATTGACGACCGTATTGGCGAGAAATGCCAGAAGGACGTTCACTTACGAGCCTGCCCCACTCCAGCGGCCGAGCGCGACGAGCTCGCGCAACGCCTGCGCGTCGCGCGGCGTCACGTCGGGGTAATCCGGGTCCACCGTCGCGGGATCGAAATATTTCCACGAGCGCGCGCATTTGACGCCGGACGCACGTTGCGAAACGACGCCGACGCCCGGCGCTTCCGGCAGGCGGAAGGCGTCCATCGGCGCTTCTCCCGGCACGACGCGAATGTCTGAGGCGATGCAGATTTCGGCGAAGTCGACGCCCTCGAGCGCCGCGCGCAACGACTCGTCCGCGATGTAGACGATCGGCGCCGCCTCCAGCGAAGAGCCGATGCGTTTTTGCGCCCGCTCGATTTCGAGCGCGCCGGTGACGACCGAGCGGATCTTGCGAATCTTCTCCCATTTGGCGGCAAGCGCGTCGTCGCGCCACGCCTCGGGAATGGTCGGAAAATGCTCGAGATGCACGGATTGCGCGTTCGGAAAGCGGGAAAGCCACGCCTCCTCGGCGGTGAAGACGAGAATCGGCGCGAGCCAGGTCGTGACGCTGCGAAAGATGCGATCGATGGTCGCGAGCGCCGCCTTGCGTTTCACGCTCGAGGGCGGATCGCAATAGAGCGCGTCCTTGCGCACGTCGAAGTAAAAAGCCGACAGCTCGCTCGTCATGAAATGGGTGAGCAGCGCGACGACGCGCTTGTAGTCGTAGGCCGCATAAGACGCGCGGATCGACTCGTCGAGCTGGTGCAGACGATGCAGCATGAGACGTTCAAGCTCTCCCGCCTCGCGCATCGCTGCATCGTCATTTGGCTGATAATGCGCCAGCGCGCCGATCATCCATCGCGTTGTGTTGCGCAGCTTGCGATAAAGCTCGACAAAGGTTTTCAGAATTTCAGGTCCAACGCGCAGATCGTCGGCATAATCGGACGCGGCGACCCATAGGCGCATGATGTCGGCGCCGGAATCGGCGATGATTTTTTGCGGCGCCACGACATTGCCGAGCGACTTCGACATTTTGCGGCCCCGCTCGTCGAGTACGAAGCCATGCGTCAGCACGGCGTCGTAGGGCGCGCGGCCGCGGGTGCCGCAGCTTTCGAGAAGCGAGGAATGAAACCAGCCGCGATGCTGATCAGAGCCTTCAAGATACATGATCTCGTCTTCGCCGCCGTCGCGCTTGCGACGGATGCCGGCGAGCATCGGAAAATGCTTCGGATCTTCGAGCGTGAAGGCGTGGGTCGAGCCTGAATCGAACCAAACGTCGAGAACGTCGGAGATCTTCTCGTAGTCTTCCGCCTTGTACTCGGGCGAAAGAAATCGTTCGGCGGCCTTTGCTTCATACCAGGCGTCGGCGCCTTCCTTCTCAAAGGCCTCGATGATGCGGGCGTTGACGCGCGCGTCGACCAGCGGCTCATGCGTCCCCTTCTTGACGAAGACGGCGATTGGCACGCCCCAGGCGCGCTGGCGCGACACGACCCAATCGGGACGATTGGCGATCATGCCGCGAATGCGGTTCTCGCCCGCCGCCGGCGTCCACTGCGTGCGGGCGATTTCCTCAAGCGCGATTTCGCGGAGCGTTGATTGATTTCCACGAACCTCATCCTGAGGAGCGTGCGAAGCACGCGTCTCGAAGGATGCGGCCGCCGAACCCTCGTCCTTCGAGACGGCGCTGCGCGCCTCCTCAGGATGAGGGTTCGACTGAGAGAACTCCGAGACCGGCGCGATGGACCCAGACGCGATGGATTTATCCATCGCAATGAACCATTGCGGCGTATTGCGGAAGATCACCGGCTTCTTCGAGCGCCATGAATGCGGATATTGATGCTTCAATTTTCCGCGCGCGACGAGATTGCCGGCCTGAACCAGCGCGGCGATCACCGCCTCATTGGCGTCGCCCTTGTCACCCTTGTCGGTGATGACGCGCTTGCCTTCAAAGCCCGGCGCGTCCTTCGTGTAGAAGCCGTCCTCGTCGACCGTATAGGGAATGCGCGTCTCGATGCCGCGCGATTGCAGTTCGCGCGCGTTCGCCATCCAGATGTCGAAGTCCTCGCGGCCGTGCCCCGGTGCGGTGTGCACGAAGCCCGTGCCCGTATCGTCGGTGACATGTTCGCCGTCAAAGAGCGGCACGTCGAAATCATAACCAAGATGCGCCAGCGGATGCGCACAGATCAGCTCGGCGAGCATTGCGGCCGGCACGTCGTGCAAACGCTCGTAGCCATCGACTTTCGCCGCCTTGAACGCCTCGCTCGCAAGCTTGTCGGCGATGACGAAGGTTGCGCCCGGAAGCGCCCAATTGCCCTCCGGCGCATGGGTGACGTGATAGAGGCCGTAGTCGATCTTCGAGGAGAAGGAGATCGCGCGATTGCCGGGAAGCGTCCAGGGCGTCGTCGTCCAGATGATGATGCGCGCTTCGCTCAGTTCGCCTGCGGCGCCCCTCGGGATCGGAAAGGCCACCCAGACCTGGTCGCTCGTATAATCCTCATATTCAACCTCGGCTTCGGCGAGCGCGGTCTTTTCGACGACGCTCCACATCACCGGCTTCGAGCCGCGATAGAGCAGGCCGCTGGCGGCGAATTTCATGATCTCGCGCGCGATCGTCGCTTCCGCCGGAAAAGCCATCGTCGAATAGGGATGACCCCAATCGCCGGCGACCCCTAAGCGCTTGAACTCCTCGCGCTGAACGCCGAGCCAATGTTCCGCATAGGCGCGGCATTCGCGCCGGAAGGCGATCATGGCGCCTGGATCGGTGAAATCGGGCTTCTGCTTGCCCTTGGCGCGGTAATTCTCCTCCTCGATCTTCCATTCGATGGGCAGACCGTGGCAATCCCAGCCCGGCACATAGACGCAGTCCTTGCCGGTCATGCGCTGGCTGCGCGTCACGAGATCCTTGAGGATCTTATTCAGCGCGTGGCCGATATGGATATTGCCATTGGCGTAGGGCGGGCCGTCGTGGAGCGTGAATTTCGGACGGCCTTCGCCCGATTCGCGCATCTTTTGCTCCAGGCCGATGGTCTTCCAGCGCTTGAGGATTTCCGGCTCGCGCTGCGGCAGGCCGGCGCGCATCGGAAAATCCGTGACCGGCAGATAGAGGCTTTTGGAATAGTCGGGCCCTTTTGGGCTGTCGTCGTTCATTGTCGTGAAAACCGGCTGGGGCGGACGCAGGCGCCATAAGCGCCGCTATTGCGCGCTGATTAGAGGATTTGCGGAAAGAGCGCCAATCGCGCCGCACCCGGACCTGCGCGAGCCTTTAGCTCAGGAGCGCGCTGCGAAAAAGTGGAACCCGGTTTTTCGCAGAATGCGCGCTCCAAACTATTCAGATCGATCACGTTATCTGCATTTGGGCGATCGCGCCCAAATGCAGCGTGATCTCGCGCAGGCCGGGCCGGAAATTCGAATGGCGGTCAGGAAAGACATCTGGTCCTTAATAGCAGCGCAGACCCAACGGGAAAAGTGGCCAGGCTCTAACGCGGCCGCCTCAGCCCAAGCATTCCGGCGAGATACGCGAAGCCTCCCGCCACGACGGCGACAAACAGCAACACCAGAAACGCGCCGGACAGCAGCGTGAACCCGATGAAGAGCAACAACAGCAGCGCGGCGGTGACGATCAGGCTCTGCCACGGCGAGAGCTTGACCACCTTCACCCGGCCGGCGCCCCTCCCGACCCAGATGCGGGAGGCGTCCGTCTCCTCGCCCGGCAAGATGATTTCGACGCGTCCCTTGGGTTCTTCGTCCATACGTTTTCCTCCTGTCGAGGATGATGTCCCCAAGCTAGATCGCGCGCAACTTATGGCAACAGATCATTCGCTCGGCTCAAAGCGCCGCTTTCGGCCAATAGTCGTCGCGCCTCTTCGACGTCGACGCGCATTCTTTCGACGAGCGCCTCGACGCTGTCGAATTTCGCTTCGCCGCGGATGAAGCCGTAGAAGGCGACTTCCACCTCCTTGCCGTAGAGGTCGCCATCGAAATCGAAGAGGAAGACTTCAAGCAGCGGCGCGCCATTGTCAAAGGTCGGCCGGCGTCCAAAACTGGCGACGCCCTGATGCGCCTTCCCGTCGACCTCGATCGTCACGGCGTAGATCCCGTGCTTGAGCCGATTGGCCGGATCGAGCGCGATATTGGCGGTGGGAAAGCCGAGCGTGCGCCCCCGCTTGTCGCCGTGCCGCACGACGCCGCGAATGAAATAAGGGTGGCCGAGAAGCCGGCGCGCCAACGCCGCGTCGCCACGTTCCAGCGCTTCCCGCGTCGCTGTCGAGGAGACGGCTTCTAAGCTGCCTTCTTCGTCCTGGGTGATGCGATCGACGATCTCCACGATCATCCCGAGCCGTTCGCCTTCGGCGCGCAAAAACTCCGGTCCGCCTTCGCGGCCGGCGCCGAAACGAAAATCATAGCCCGCCACCACAGCCGAAAGCTGCAGGCGATCGTGCAGAATCTCTTGCGTGAAGATCCGCGCGGAGCTTTCCGCGAAGTCCTTGTCAAAGGTGAGCACGATCAGTCCGTCGAGCCCGAGCCGAGCGGCCTGCGCAGCCTTTGCGTCTGGCGGCGTGAGCCGAAAAATCACCGTCTGTCCCGCAAAAAAATCCGCCGGATGGGGCTCGAAGGTCAGCAGAATGCAGGGACGCGAAAGTTTTGCGGCGAGCGCCCGAGCCCGAGCGATGACGCCACGGTGGCCTCTGTGCAGCCCGTCGAAATTGCCGACTGCCGCGACCGCGCCTTCCAATCCAGGCGGCGGCGCTTGAGGGTCGCGCGCGACGATGAAGGGGGCGGACACGGCCCAGGCCGGAGGCGTTAAGCCGAGGCCGGCTTCGCCTCTGCTGGCGCTGGCGCCGCGACGCGCATCACCTGCTCGCGGCTCGGCACCATAACGAAAGCCTCGCCGTCGAGCACGACCTTGCCGTCGACGAGACATTCGCACTTAAGTTTGGCGCGCCGGCCTTTTTCGATCAGCTCCACCACCTCGACAATGACGGTGATGACGTCGCCGATCTTCACCGGCGCGCGGAAATTCAGCGTCTGCGACAGATAGACGGCGCCGGGGCCCGGCAGATACATGCCGATGACCGTCGAAATGAGCGACGCCGTATAAAGACCGTGCACGATGCGCTCGCCAAAGCGCGTCTTCGAGGCGAAGTGATCTGAAAGATGAATCGGGTTGCGGTCGCCGGAAAGATCCGCGAAGGCGATGACGTCGTCGTCCATCACCGCCTTCATCAGCGTCTCGCGCATGCCGACGCTCAGATCTTCGAAATAGTAGATTTTGAACGGCGTCGACATGGAAGCCACCGGAAAGTTGCGCGCGGATCGTGACCGCAGATGAGGCCTGTGCAGCCCCCTTTTACCAGAAAAGCTCGCGAGCCAAAGCCTTGGGACGAGCGCCGGCGCGCGCGAAGAGCGATTCGAGCGCCGCTTCGTCCAGCGCGCCGCCGCCGGGATGCAGCTCGGCGCGATGCACGCCATGGATGATGAAGAGGCAGTCGAGCCCGGCGCGGCCAGCGCCGGCAAGGTCGGTGAAGGCGCCGTCGCCGATCGCCAGCGTGCGCGCCTTGTCGAGTTCGCCCCCGCGCAAATTCTTGAGCCGCTCCAGGGCGGCGGCGTAGATCGGGGCGTGGGGCTTGCCGAAGGTCAGAACGCGGCCGCCGATCGCCGCATAGCGTTCGGCGATGGCGCCGGCGCAGTAGACGAGATCATTGCCGATGGCGACGACGACATCGGGATTGGCGCACAGCATCGTCAGGTCGCGCGCCTTCAGCGCCGCGAGTTGTTCGTCGTAGTCCGAGGGAGTTTCGTTGCGGTCGTCAAAGAGGCCGGTGCAGACGATGTAATCGGCGGCTTCCGGCCCGACGCGCATGATCGGCGCGCCGAGACGCCGCGCGGCCGCCCGGAACAGACCATCGTCGCGCGAGGGACCCAGGTGGTAGACCGCCTGTCCGTCGCGCGCGACGATTTCGCGTAGCGCCAGCTCCCCCGCGGAGAGGAGATCGTCGAAACAATCCTGCGGCACGCCGAGGCCGAGGAGCTGGCGACGCACTTCTTCGTCCGGGCGCGAGGCGTTGGTGATCAGCACGACGATCCCGCCTTGCGCGCGGAAGCGCCGCAGGGCCTCGGCGGCTTCCGGGAAATGGCGCCGGCCGTCGATCAGCACGCCCCAGCCGTCGCACAGAATCGCATCATATCGATCGGGGATGTCGCGCAGGCCGGCGATGAAGGGAATGCGGCTGCGGTCTGCCGAGGCGTCCGCCGTCAAAAGCGCGCCTCGGCGAATGCGGCGGCGTAGGCTCCATCGCAGACGGGATTGAACAGCCCGGTCGTTTCGTCGAGCAAGAACAATCGCCCGTCCATGATTCGAAACAAGGCGCCGTGCAGCCGCAGATGCCGGTGATGTTCGAGCACCTGGATCATGGGAAAGGAGCGCAAGTTGCGCAGCGTCTGCCTCACCGACTCGAACTCCAGGCGCTCCACATAGTCGGGGTCTTTGGGATTAGGCCGAACGCCCAGGCGATCAGCCGCGGGGCCAAGCATTTTGATCCAGTCGCCGATGAAGTCGCTGTGGCTCAGCCGCGGCGCGTCGGGATCGGCGGCGATCTCCGCATAGGCGCGAACGCCGCCGCATTGCCCATGGCCGAGCACCACGAGGTCCGTAACCTTTAGCGCCATGACGGCGTATTCGAGCGCCGCGGAGGCGCCGTGATAATGATCGTCAGGCTCGTAAGGCGGCACCAGCGCGGCGACGTTGCGCAAGACGAAAAGCTCGCCGGGGCCAGCGTTGAAGATGGTCTCGGGCGCGACGCGCGAATCGCAGCAGCTGATGATCATCGTTTTGGGGGTCTGGCCCCTGACCGCCAATTCTTCAAATCGGTCGTGATCGGCCAGGAAACGCCCGCTGATGAAGGACTCATAGCCCGCTATGAGCGTTTCCGGCAGACCGGCCGCGCCGTATGACTGCTCGTGATCCGCCATTTAACGTTTCCCCTCGCGCCCTTGGCCAGATCCGCCTTGGCAAAGTTCGCCTTGGCAAAGTTCGCCTGGCCCAAGTCGCCTTTGGCCGCGCGGATGGCGGACCCCGGGGTTATTGTGTAGATCACGCGGCGGGGTCAAGAGCAGGCCGAATCGTTTCGATACCGGAGTTTTGAATGATTTCCCGACTAAAGCGCAGCGTGCTGGCGATGCCGGGCTCGAACGCCCGAGCGCTGGAGAAGGGCAAGACGCTCGCCGCCGACGTGCTGATGTTCGAACTTGAAGACGGGGTCGCGGAATCCGCCAAGGCGACGGCGCGCGCGCAGGTCGCGGCGGCGGTGGCCTGCGGCGGCTATGGCGCCCGGCAACTCGTCGTGCGGGTCAACGCCCGCGGCTCCGAGTGGTATAAGCCCGACATCGCCGCCATCGCCCCGCTCGGCCCAGACGGCATCGTCATCCCCAAGGTCAATTCGCGCGATGAGATTTTGAAGGCGGCCGCCGATCTCGTCGCCGCTGGCGCGCCGTATAAGACGCGCCTCTGGGCGATGATCGAGACGCCGCGCGCCGTCTTTGACATCGAGAAAATCGCCAGCGCCGCAGACGATCGGGCTTCGCGACTCGAGGTCCTGGTGCTTGGCCCCAACGACATCGCCAAATCGACGCGTGCGCGACTCACGCCCGGACGGCCGGCGCTCTTGTCCTGGCTTTCGGCCGGCGTGCTTGCGGCGCGGGTCCACAACATTGAGATCATCGACGGAATTTACAACGACTTCAACGATCTCGACGGCCTGCGACGCGAGGCGGCGCAGGGGCGCGATTTCGGCTTCGACGGCAAAATGCTCATTCATCCAGGTCAGATCGGTCCGGTGAATGAAATTTTCGCGCCGAGCGCCGATGAGGTCGATTTCGCCCGCCGGATCATCGCCGTGTTCGACGAACCGGAAAACGCCGACAAGGGCGTCGTGCAGATCGACGGGAAGATGGTCGAACGTCTGCATCTCGACATTGCGCGCCGCACGTTGCAGCTTGTCGAGGCCTCAGGCTGACGGCCGCCTGTTTTGCGGGCGCCCAACGCATCAACTATAAGGATGCGGGACAGCAAGGATGAGCCAATGGTCTTGCCGAACGACGAAGAACCGAAGCGCGTCGAATCTTCGGAAGCGCCCATCGATTTTGCAGAGTCGCTCTCTGAACCGCCGCCTCCGCCGCCTGTCAGACGCAAGCGGCGCTCCTTCTTCGGCCGGCTGGCGTCGACGCTGCTGCTGCTCGCGGTCGTCGCGGGCGCGGCGCTTTATGCGGCGATCGCGTTCAAGGACCGAGACGAGCGGCTGAAGGTCGTCGCCGACTATGCAGAGCCTTACGTTGATCAGGCGAGCGGCGCCTTAGGCGAGCTGAAGAACCGCGCCGCTTCGCTCATCGGCGAGACCGAACCGGCGCAGACGACGACCACGCCCGAGACGCCGGCGGAAGGACAGTCGGCCACGGGCGGCGCGGAAGCGCCCCAGCCTACCGCGCCCCAGCCTACCGCGCCGCAGTCCGCCACCGCGCCCATGAAATCCGCCGAACCGGCGGTGGAACCGACGCCGCTGGCGCCGTCTGCGCCGGCGCCTGACGCCGCAATGGAATCACGGAAGGCCGCCATCGAATCGCAAAAAGCGGCGATCGCAGCGTTGCAGGGCCGCGTCGATTCGGCCGAAGACCTGGCGCAACGCGCCTTGCGCGCCGCCGAGTCCGCCGAGGCGGCCGCCAACGCCGCGAAGAGCGCCGCCGAAGCGGCGGCGAAGGCGAGCC
>JALHNR010000049.1 GCA_022843525.1 Methylocystis sp.
CGGCACTGCGCTTACGGACACAGTCAGCATTATCAGCCTACCACGGGGAAATCGGTAGGGAAGCCACGGCGAGATCGGGCACACAGATTGCGCGGCCTCGAGCCTACCACGGGGAAATCGGTAGGGAAGCCACGGCACTTCAGCAACGGCTGTCGACGGAATAGCCAGCCTACCACGGGGAAATCGGTAGGGAAGCCACGGCCTTGCTGCGGTCGCGATAGAAGCCTGACTGAGCCTACCACGGGGAAATCGGTAGGGAAGCCACGGCCGGATCATTACCGCCCACGACGCCATCCATAGCCTACCACGGGGAAATCGGTAGGGAAGCCACGGCAACTGAATTTCGCGGAGTGTTCTTCGGCCTAGCCTACCACGGGGAAATCGGTAGGGAAGCCACGGCGTTTTAGGTCAAGCCCATAATTTTGCTAGCAGCCTACCACGGGGAAATCGGTAGGGAAGCCACGGCACATTACGTCGCACCACTCCCTGCACAAGCAGCCTACCACGGGGAAATCGGTAGGGAAGCCACGGCAAAAACGTCGTCGTCTCTTCGTGGTTGCCTAGCCTACCACGGGGAAATCGGTAGGGAAGCCACGGCTCTTCGCGGACGCTCAGTCGAGGATATCAAAGCCTACCACGGGGAAATCGGTAGGGAAGCCACGGCTCATAAGGGACTCCTAAGTTCAGGCTTTGTAGCCTACCACGGGGAAATCGGTAGGGAAGCCACGGCGGACAAGGCTTTTCGGCGCTCACGGAGTTCAGCCTACCACGGGGAAATCGGTAGGGAAGCCACGGCCCGCTTGGGAAGCGCAGAAAACTCAATTTCAGCCTACCACGGGGAAATCGGTAGGGAAGCCACGGCGCCGGAGACGATACGGCCAATCTTGTGCTGAGCCTACCACGGGGAAATCGGTAGGGAAGCCACGGCGAATAGCCATTTGCTGCGGCGCAATCGCTTAGCCTACCACGGGGAAATCGGTAGGGAAGCCACGGCAAAACTCCCCATGCACCGCGCCGCGCGCGGAGCCTACCACGGGGAAATCGGTAGGGAAGCCACGGCAAAACTCCCCATGCACCGCGCCGCGCGCGGAGCCTACCACGGGGAAATCGGTAGGGAAGCCACGGCGCGTTATGCGCACGGTATGGCGACAAAGGCAGCCTACCACGGGGAAATCGGTAGGGAAGCCACGGCGGTCTCCGGCCGCTTGGTCGTCGATCCGGAAGCCTACCACGGGGAAATCGGTAGGGAAGCCACGGCTTAAGTTCGTGACAGGGCCGGATCCAAATCAGCCTACCACGGGGAAATCGGTAGGGAAGCCACGGCATCCTCAGCGCGGGCTTGAGCGGCTGCGAGAGCCTACCACGGGGAAATCGGTAGGGAAGCCACGGCGGCGCCCTTGCTGTCGAGCGGCGCGACGAAAGCCTACCACGGGGAAATCGGTAGGGAAGCCACGGCTCTTGTCCCAGTCGAGCCGCCGTTCGATATAGCCTACCACGGGGAAATCGGTAGGGAAGCCACGGCCCAGCCGCTCGTTTTCACCGACGCCGCCGCAGCCTACCACGGGGAAATCGGTAGGGAAGCCACGGCCCGTCTTCACGCTCGCCGTAAAGAACCTCGAGCCTACCACGGGGAAATCGGTAGGGAAGCCACGGCGCGGGCTGCGGGTTTACGCCTTGCGAGATCAGCCTACCACGGGGAAATCGGTAGGGAAGCCACGGCCGATTATCCCGAGGCCGTATTTACCGAGGCAGCCTACCACGGGGAAATCGGTAGGGAAGACTCATGATGAACTACTGACTATTCCGAATGTCAGGTATAAACTCGAACGGTGCACAACGTATGCTGTACCAGCGTCTGCCGGTTGTGGGGCATGGCAGGATTTCGCGGGCGCGTTTACGCTCGGCGATTGAGGAAAGAGTGATGACGAAGCTGCTCGACAAAGCGCTCCAAACGGTGCGGCAGTTACCCCCCGCCAATCAGGATGAAATTGCGCGCGCAATGTTGAACCTCGCACAAGTAGATGAGAGCGATCCAGAGGAGATCGACCCTGCACACCTCTCCGACGTAATGGAAGGACTCGCGCAAGCACGCCGCCGCCAATTTGCGACAGACGCCGAAGTTGAAGCCGCGTTCCGCCACTTCGCACCGTGAAGCTCCGCTTCACGCCTCGCGCCGTGAACAACATCACAGCGATCGCCGAATATTTTCGTGAGCGGAATCCAACAGCCTCCTTGCGCGTTCGGACGTCGATTTATAACAGCCTCCAACATCTGTTATTGTTTCCGTCTATCGGAAAGGCGCAAAAGGAGCGCGGCGTACGAAAGCTGGTCACTTCGCGCTATCGCTACTTGATCTATTACATCATCGACGAACCCGCTCAGGAAATCGTAATCCTCAGCGTTAAGCACTCCGCGCAGGACCGCGAGAATCAGGATAGCTGAGGGGTCCAAGCGACTCGGCACGAGCGACTCAAAGGTCGTCATGCGCATCACGCTCGCGACCACTGCATCATTAGGGTATACCCTCGCGCGACGTAACATCCACCATCGATTGACATGTCACATCGGGGTTGACGGCGACTATTCGTGACGCTGTAGGGTCGGGCTTAACACCCTGAGGTGACAGCCTATGGCTCGAATTGGCTACGCGCGCGTCAGCACCATCGATCAAGACCTCGACACCCAGCTCACTAGGCTGAAAGCAGAAGGCTGCGGCGTCATTCGCTCGGAAAGGGTTTCGGGCGGAAGTCGCGCCGGCCGAAGTGAACTGGCGACCATCATAGAGTTTCTCCGGCCGGGAGACGAGCTAATGGTGACGCGGCTTGATCGACTCGGTCGCGACACTCGCGACGTCCTCAACATCGTTCACGAGTGCGACCAACGAGAAGCATTCGTGACCGTGCTCGATCCCCATGTGACGACTCGCGGCGAGACCGGCCGAATTGTCATGACCGTCCTCGGCATGGTGGCGCAATTAGAGCGACGGTTCATCAAGGAGCGTCAGCGCGAAGGCATCGACCGGGCGAAAGCCGAGGGCGTGTATCGCGGAGGCAAACGTCGGATCGATCGAAAGCTCTTGTTCGCCATGGCTGACGCCGGACATGGAGTTGCTGCAATCGCCAAATCGTTGGGATGCTCGCGCATGCACGTTTATCGCGTTCTTGCTAGCGAACGCGAGTAGCTAGGCGTCAGCTCTTGAATTGGACCTGTTCCTAGCGCGACCCTCACCATTTCAGTGGCGACCGCATACGGGGCACAGCGATGGCGAATGGTAATCTGGCTTGCGCTTGTGATTTGAAGTAACCTGCAATTCGTTCCGCTTACGGTTTGGAGATTTAGTGCTTCAATTCGGCTCCTATTTACAATTGATTTTGGAGGATCGGATCAATGGTTGGCAATGAAGACAACGATCAAGCTATGGGGCCTGCGACAGGGTTACAGGCGGTACCGGCTACCTCAGCCACGCAGGATCAAACCACACCTTCTCCGTCGCCCGCATCCAAGCCACCGCTGCCGCCTATGCGTCTGGGAAAGGAAATTTACCTCGCAGTGGTGGGCGTTTTTATTTTGGCCGCGGTCCTCTCCTGGACTGCCTTTTGGATCTCGCAAGAGTCGAATGCCCCAGGGTGCGCAACGGCGTTCAAATTTGACGCGAACAAGGACATTGTCTTTCCCGACGATGCCAAGAACGGCGTACATTTCACCCTCCATGGGCATCTCTGTCTCGCGCTGAACGCCAAGCGTTATTTTGGACCGAATTTCAATCAGGCACAAATCCGCGATAAAAGCTTCCTCCTGTTTATCGACGGCAAGAACACCGGTCTGAAAACACACGGCTATGCGAATCTGGCTTCGCCCGATTGGTTATCATTGACGTGGAAAATCGAAGTGCCAACCGCGCAGGAAGGCACCGAAAGCACGGCGGCCTGGAAGTCGACTATTGGTCAAGCAAGTCTTGCCACCGGCACACGTAAAGTAACCATCGGAATTGGCGACGATCAGACTCCCTCTCCTGTCTTCGAAAGTCCGGCAGAACTCGACCTCTTCGATCCGAAAATGGTTTGGTTCGGCGCGCTGGATCTCCTTCTGATTGCAACTGGGCTGTTCATGGCGAGTAGGAAAACCGGCCTATTTCGAGACGGCGAAGGGAGGATTGCGGACTCTACTCAGCCCGATGGTGTCGTGTTGACGCCCTACAGCTTGGCAAAAATTCAGATGGGAATTTGGATGCTGCTAACGATAGGCGGTTTCCTTCTGATCTGGGTGACAACAGGACAAACAAGCGGAATCATTAGCCCCGATATATACGCCCTTATGGGCGTGCAGCTCGGTACGGGACTCGCCGCCGTCTACATCGACAAGGACAAGCCTGCTTCAGCCACAACTGGAAGTTTTTTGAAGGACATTCTCTCTTCGGACGGCGTATCGCTGGGACTACAGCGCATCCAAATGTTCGCTTGGACGCTCATCCTTGGCGCTATCTTCATCTGGTCGATTATCTACAAACTGTCCTTCCCGGTCTTCGACACTAACCTTCTGGTGCTGATCGGTTTCGTGAACGCGAATTATTTGGGCTTTAAGTTTCCCGAAAACAACAAAGCTGTCTAAAGCCGCCACTCTGCGAGCGGGTTTAACGGCTTCCCTGATGGCCAATAATTGACAAAAAATCGCGCGTTACACGTTTCGAGCCGTCCGCAGAGCTTGCTTGACCATGGAATTAAACCTCTTTGCCACTTTGTGAAATCCCGCGGAAGTGCCATGGATTTCGTCACCCCAATCGCTAACGTCCGGAAGAGCGCCGCGCGCATCGACGACAAAAACGCGGGTATTGGCGCTCGTCCCGGCCACGCGGAACAGCATGTCGTATAGCCCGTCGATCAACACTCGAATAATCGCGCGTTGCAACGTCGGGTCGACTATGCCTTTTGCTTTCATTGGCGCGCCGAGCCATTCATCCTGAGCAGCGTAGAGAAACGGATTACGCGGGTCCCCAGGAAAACCGCCAGGGATAGCATAGTCGTAGCCGTGGATGATAATGGGTAGGCGCATGAAATCATCGTCTCGTCGAATCGTCGCAACAAGCTTGCGATAATCCCTCTCGAGCATGGCGAGTATCTGGGCAAACATTGCTTTGTCGACGTGCCAGGCGGCATCCCGCCCGGCCTGAAATGGCTTCAAGAGACGCCCGAGGACCGGGTTGCCATCCAAATCCTCGCCAATCACATCATTGCCCGCGCCGGAAAACAGGAAGCCAACAACATTGTTCGCCTTCTGCTTTTTCAACTCGAAATAGTATTCTGGACTACGGTTGACCATATTATCTGCTGTGTCGCCCGCTGCGTCGAGACTCCAAATGAGAAAGTCGGACGCCAACTGGTCGATCACGTCTTCATAAAGAAAAGGAAATTGAAACCAGGAGTCGCCCTCCGAAACCAATACCGGCCTTCCGTCGCCGAGACCCTCCATAAACCGTTGCTCCCGCCGCCATCTTTCGACGCCGTTGGCCCACCGTATGGCGCTTTCGACCTCGAATTCCGCCTCGGGGCCCATCTCGACTTTCTCGGGATCGGGAACCAGTTGCGGGTCCAGGGGCCTGCCCTTCTTCTTTGGGTCCTTGCGCAAATATTTCGCGATTTCTGTCCCTGGAACCTTGGGGTCCATAAGCATCGATTTGAATTGAGCGTAACTAATCTTTTTCATGTCGAGTCCTCCTGGTAGGCCCCTTCTTCGCCGTCGACGCGCTTTTCTTCGCGGGGTGTGGTTTCGAATCCGCGCCGCGCGCAAGCAAAGCGTCGATTCTCGCCTCGATGTCCGTTCCTCCCCCGCGCTGTGCGCTTATAGCGGGTGGCGACAATGATAGCCGCGAGACAATGGGCTGCC
The DNA here is from genome assembly GCA_022843525.1 of Methylocystis sp. Classification (GTDB taxonomy): domain Bacteria; phylum Pseudomonadota; class Alphaproteobacteria; order Rhizobiales; family Beijerinckiaceae; genus Methylocystis. The sequence goes on from JALHNR010000049.1 coordinate 5,881, forward strand.
GGGCGCTTACGCGCGAATAGTCCGGTACGATCCGGTCGGTCGCGACCTCGAAGAACGCCGTCCCGCCGACGCTCTGGTGCATGCCGCTTGCAATGAAGGCCTCGCGCAGGCCGGACTTCGGCGCCATGAGGTAGGTAAAGGCGCTCGCGGCGGCAACGTCCCTCACCCCGAACACCGAGAATCCCTTTCGTTCGATTTCGACAAAATCCTCAGCGGCAAGTGGCGCGCTCATGCCACCGCCGATCACGATGTCGACATCAGCGCCGCGCACCCCAGCAAGGCAATCGACGGCGCGCGCGACGAGGCGCGACGCGAGTTCACGCCGAAGAGCGTCGCCGCCCATATCGTCGAGACGAAGTGGGACCACGTGGAAAACGAACGGATAATCTTTGTCGACGGTCTCGAAGCGGAACAATCCCGGGTAATGGTCCAAGATCGCAACGCCGTCCTCGTTCTCGAGGACGACGAAACGCTCGGCGGCCGTGGGCCATTCGATCCGTCCGCCCTTAAGCCATGTGGGCCGCCAGAGCATCGCGGTCGTCCGTTTCGCGCCGCCTGCCGGTTCGGAGAATCCGTGTTCGTAGCGGTTGCCATATTTCTCCTTGATGCGTTCAACGATTTTCTCGACGACACCTTGGCTCAGGTTCGCCAGGATGCAAATGTCCAGATTGAGGTCGGCCAGGGCGGCTGCCACACCGTCGATTGCGGCCTGCTCACTCGGCGCTTCGAGCATCCAGAAGCCGATTTCGATGTCCTGATCGGTAGCGTCATAGGCCTTCAGCACGGTTTCGCGCGTTGTCGCGCTTTGCGAGGCCTTCACTTCCCTACCCATCGCCCCGAAAAAACCGGCCTCCGTATCAGAGCCTTTGATTTCCTTGAGTACTTCAGTCGCATACGCTGCGTCCGCGCCGCCGCTGCGAACCCTGGTTTCGAGATCCATGGCGATGGCGCTCAGCTTGACGCCCTCGTTGACGACATCCGTGCGCGCGCCGTCGACGAGAAGGGCGCTTTCGTTCCGGTTGGCATGATGCAACGCGAACAGCCGCCCGTATCGATCGAACACCGGGGCTCCCGACGACCCCTCTTCAGTGTCCGGGGAATAATGGACCACACTGTCCGTCTCGCCGAGCACATCGGCGTCGTCGAAGCTGACCGCCTTCACCTTTCCGCCCGGGTGATGAATCACGAAAGCGCGACCGTTTTCCTCGACAGGAAACGCCGCCCTTTCCATCGGAACGAATCCATAGGTCTCACTCGCCGCCTCCTCGATCCACACGAAAGTGTAGTCGAGGCCGTCCTCCGTCGGACTGGTGAGGAACAATTTATCCGGATCGAGGCGAAACTCGCGGCCGTCGGCGCGCGGGCGCAAGAGGCTGCCGGCAAGGAGATCATCGGGCGATACTTCATAGTCGAAATTCACGCTCGCCGTGCGCGCCACCTCGATCGAGTTCAACACATGATGGTTGGTGAGCAAAAGATTGCGGCCTACCAGAAAGCCCGTCCCCGGCCATTTGCCCCGCTGGCCCTTGTAAAAAGTTCCGTGCGCCAGGATACAGGCGACAGCGCGGCGACGGCGCGAGAGCACGTCGAGCAATGCGGCGTGTGAAGTGATCTCGACGCCGATAGCCGTTTCCGGCGCAACCATGGGCTTGTTCAAACCCTCGCGCATTCGCCCCGGATTATCGACGCTGCGCTTCGCGCCGAGGCGTGCATAAGGGTCCTTTGGATCGAAAGGCTGAATGAACGGGATGTTCTTGACGGTCAGCCAGGAGCCCTGGAATGCCTCCGGCGTGGCAGGCGCGGCGCGGCGCGACACAGGGGAGGAGAGCGGCGCCGACCCCGCCGGCTCCATTCTCAAGGCCGACACCACTGCGGCGGCGATGCGCGCCGCCAGATCAGCTTGACGATCCATGTCAGGGTCGGAGCTTTCGCCCGATGTCGTCGAAGCATTTTCGGGAAGCGTCGCCATGGGAAAACCGTTCCGAAAGAAAATTCAAATGGTCATGTCTTCTTAACGCGCTAAGCTATTATTTCCTGGATTGCTACGAGTTACCTTAAAAACATGCCACGATCTGGCGTTTCCGACAAGACGCGTGGTTGCTGTCGTCATCCTTGCAATTATGTTGGCGCGCCCGCCGATGGCGCGCCCTGGTGGCCTGCCAGCGGCGAATCCATGTCTTCGCGCTTCACGACGCGCGGCTTTTTGTACCCGGCGGCGCAATAATCGGCCAGTGAGCGGCGCGTGGGGCGACCGCGTGGCGGCGTAAAACCCGGCCACTTTTGGGGCTGAGCCTTTCCCGATTTTGATTCGGGAGCGCGGCCGGGGATGTTTGCGGTGGAGACCTACGCGGCGGTTCGACGCTTTGCTTTCATTGAGGGGAACAGCCGGCGTGATGCGGCGCGCGTATTTGGTCTGAGCCGCGACACGGTGGCGAAGATGTGCCGCTCTTCGGCGCCGCCGGGCTATGTGCGGACGAAGCCGCCGGGGCGGCCGAAGCTGGGTCCGCTCATTCCGGTGATCGACGCCATTCTGGAATCCGACAAGACGGCGCCGGTGAAGCAGCGGCATACGGCGAAGTGCATTTTCGAACGGCTACGGGATGAGCACGGCTTTGCCGGCGGCTACACGGTTGTGAAGGACTATGTGCGACGAGCGCGGTCGCACGCGCAAGAGATGTTTCTTCCGCTTGTCCATCCGCCGGGTCACGCGCAGGTCGATTTTGGCGAATGCATTGCCGTCATCGGCGGCGTGCGGATGAAGTTGCACGTGTTCTGCTTCGACCTGCCGCAGTCGGACGCCTGTTTTATCAAAGCTTATGCGGCGGAGACGACGGAGGCGTTTCTCGACGGGCATGTCTCGGCTTTCGCCTTTGCCGAGACGCCGGCGCTGCCACGAGTGTTGCTCGGCCATCATTTGCGACAGCTCAAATTGCCGACGATCCTGCGGGAATACAAGAAAGTCGCCGCCGAGGCGTCGCGCGAAGGCGCCGATCACGTCCGAGATCTTCTGCGTCTCGTCGAACTCGAACTCATCGATCGCCAGCGGTGGATGGTCGAGCGCCGCATCCGCGCTGCAAGGTTCTCGGCGATAAAGAGCTTCGACACATTCGACTTTACGGCCATTCCGTCGCTCAACAAACCGCTCGTCCTCGAACTCGCCCGCTGCGAATATGTCGTGGCGCGCGACAACATCATCGCGCTCGGCAACAGAGGCACGGGCAAGACCCATGTCTGCCTGGCGCTGGGTCTCGCCGCCTGCCAGCGCGGACTTTCCGTCACTTTCACGACGGCCGCAGGCCTTGTTCATCAGTTGATGGAGGCGCGCGACGAGAAGCGCTTGCTCCGGCTCCAAGCGCAACTTGCCGCCGTCAAGCTGCTGATCATCGACGAACTCGGCTATGTGCCGCTCTCGCAAACTGGCGCCGAACTGCTCTTTGAGGTGTTCAGTCAGCGCCACGAACGCGGATCGACGATCGTCACATCCAATCCGCCGTTCGACGAATGGACGAGCGTCTTCGGCAATCAGCGTCTCACCGGCGCGCTGCTCGACCGCCTCACCCATCACCTCCACATTCTGGAGATGAACGGCGAGAGTTATCGGCTCAAGCAATCCAGGGCCCGGCGTCGCAAGGAGCCGCAGCCCACCGCCGAGCAGACCATCGATCCCGATACCGGGGAAATCGCCCCGACATAGCCAGACGAAAAATTTTCGCCGCCAAACTGGCCAGGTTTTACTCCGCCCCGATGGCAGGAAATCTCTCCGCCGTTGACAGCAGCGTCCTTTTGAAATCTGATCGAGCTGTACGCGCTCACTACCGATTTCACCGAGGTTTTTATGCCCCAAGCCGACTATGATTTTATTGTTGTTGGCTCCGGTGCCGGCGGCGGGCCGCTCGCTGCCAATCTTGCGCTGGCCGGGTTTATCATTCTCCTTATCGAGGCTGGTGAAGACAAGATAAACGATAACTATTCGATTCCGGCCTTTCACGCGCTGGCAAGCGAAGACCCTCAAACGAGTTGGGAGTTCTTTGTCGAGCACTATTCGGAAGAAACGCGACGTACAAAGGAATTCGACCCGAAATACGACAATGGCATATTTTATCCGCGCGCAAGCGCGCTTGGCGGCTGCACCGCCCATCATGCGTTGATTACGGTTTATCCGGCCGAGAGCGATTGGAACGAGATCGCCACCGAAGTTGGTGACGAGAGCTGGAACGCCGAGAACATGCGACAATATTACGACCGTGTCGAAAATGCCCGTTACAGGGACGCGAGCGTGCTCTACAGCCTGCCTGGAATTGCCGAACTCAGTGACTTAGCTGCTGCTATTGCTAAGAGCCTTGTTGAGGGGGTGAAGGCGATCGGAGAGCAGCTCGAACGTCAGTTGAAAGAGTCGAAGTGGCTCCGGGGCGATCTCAGTGTTGTGACCGGAAGCGAACTTGGTCTGGGTGCCCGAGCGCCACACGGAGCGGGGTGGCTGACCGTAACGCAGGCTGACCCGAAGCTTCTGCTCAACGATGATCGCGGGGCGAAGCAGGCTGTTATCGCGGCGATCAAAACCGCTCTCGCGCGCGGAATTGCCTTCATGCCGGGGCTCAACCCAAACGATCCGAGAGTAGCGCGCGAAAAACTTGAGGGGGTGAACATCATCCCTATTTCGGTGGACAATGGGCGCCGGTCAGGCGCACGAGAGCGCATTCTGCGTGCTCAGGCCTTGCTCCAATCCGCGACGGAACAGGGTCTCCCAGCAGGACGCCTCGACGTGCAAACGAACACTTTCGTGACGAATGTCGAGTTTGATGACCCCGCCGATCCACAGCGCGCGACGGGCGTGCGCTGCCTGATTGGAAAGTCGCTTTACGCCGCACGGCACCATTCGCTGCCCGTTCGTGAGCCAGAAGGTGAACGCGTATTCAGCGCCAAAAACGAGGTCATTCTCTGCGGCGGTGCCTTTAACACGCCTCAACTCTTGATGCTTTCAGGCATCGGCCCACGCGAAGAGCTCGAAAGACTTGGGATCAAAGTGCGGATTGAAAGTCCCGGCGTCGGCAAGAATCTCCAGGACCGTTACGAGGTAGGGGTCGTCGCCGGCTCGCCCAGCAGGATTCGATACGTCGACAAAGCTCATGAGCCAGGTGATCCACATTACACGCAATGGAAGGAAAGCGGCAAAGGCATCTATGCGACCAATGGCTCGGTTGTCGGAATCGTCATGCGATCGAGCGTGCGCAAACCAACGGATGCGCCTGACCTATACATTTTTGGCGTGCCGACGGATTTCAGGGGCTATAGGATTGGCTACTCGGATCATGCAAAAAAAGCGAAACAACATTTCACGTGGGCCGTTTTGAAAGGCCACACCGAAAATCGTTCTGGCGAGGTGACCCTTCGGTCGCCATCGCCGCTCGACCGGCCGGTAGTCAATTTCAAATATTTCGACGAGAGTTGCGAAGCGCACGAAAAGGATTTGCAGGCTGTTGTCGACGGCGTCAAATTCGCACTGGAAATCAACCAAGCGATGATCGACGCTGGCACTTTTGACCAACAGCTTGACCCAAAGCCGGACGATGATCTTTACGAGTTCGTAAAAAGAACAGCTTGGGGGCACCACGCATCATGCACCTGCAAAATCGGAGCGAATAAAGACAAATTCGCGGTTTTGGACGAGAACTTTCGGGTTCGCGGCGCCAAAAATCTGCGCGTCGTCGACGCTTCGGTCTTTCCGCGCATCCCCGGTCTGTTCATCGTTGCATCGGTTTATATGATCAGCGAAAAAGCAAGTGACACAATCATCCGCCAATACCGGACCTAATTCAATTCCACCGTGGGCCGACCAGTCTTATCACTCGCTCGGCCGCGTTCCCTGTTAGCGGAAGCAAACTGGCCTGCTTTTGCTCCGCCCCGGTGGCTTGAAATCGCTCTGCTGTTGACAATTTCGGCGACCATTTGGAAGCCTTCGCGGCGGCGGTGGATTTTGAGATATTCTACGCCGACTAGATTACGCCTATTGATTATTCCGACAGTTCTTAGGGCGGGCGGCGTCCATTCGATCCAGTGATAATGCTTTAAAACGCGTTACGGCTGGCGGTCCGAGTTAAAACCAGTAGGTGGCCGAGCATAGGCAGCGATGCTCTGCCTAGCTCCCTGATGGTGTCCTAGAATTGCTGGATTCCGACCGAAAAGTTCTTTCCGTCGTCGGCGACGTCGAGGATGTAACTGACAGGCCATAGTCTGCCTTTGCTGTCTACCGCACGCGCCGTGCAAGCATGCCGATTGCCGACGCTCCATGTCGTGCTAACGGCGGTCAAGTATGGCTTTCCATCCGGAGAGGGTCGAAGGCGTTGCTTTTTGCCTTGTAGAAGATCGAGCGTGTTGCCGCCGCTCGCAAGCAGGTCGAGCGTTTCTTGGGGTATGCCCGACTGGTCTCCAAGGCCACTGTTGACCATATTGAGCAGTTCGCCCACCTTTCCTAAGACTAGGTTCTTGACCTCTGGCGCATCGCAGCCAAGGCGAGTTCCGCCGATAATATTGCCTCCGACAACCGCCGCCAGAATCGCAAGCCCGAAACCGATTAGCAGCCATTTCTGAGGGGCGCTGTCAGCGAGCCTGCGAGGCTCGTTCGACGCGCCGCTGACGGCGTTGGCGTTCGAGCGTGGGCCGGCAACCGGGGCCACGCCGTAGGGGTTTGGCCCCTCGGTTCCTGGCAAGCATGCAAGCGCGAATAGAAGCAGGCCGCCGACGCCGGTGAGAAGAACCAGCAGCCACCATCCCGACCAACCAATGTCATGCAGACGCCGAGCCAACGTCGCGAGCTGTGGCAAGAGGTGCACGACAAACACCACTCCAAGGAACAGGCCTCCGTGAGGATTCGTCGTTCCGAACAGCGAATCGAGGATGGCCGCCGCGAATGCGAACAGGGCCAGCGTCAGGACGAAGAACCAATAGTCCCTTCGCGAAGCGCGCCCGCTGAAAACGGCGTAGTTGCGCATTGCGTCCAAATAGGCCTCGAACATCGAATGCTCCTGCTGAATTTTGGGGTCGAGGAAAGGATTGAGACGCGCGGCGAGGCGCCAGGCGGCTGTCCTTCTTAATACAGGCACTTTATTGCCTGGATTAACGGTGTGCAAGTGGTGCGCTTTCGTCGCTCATGAAATCTCGCCAGTTGGTTGGTTGGAATCTGCGACGCCTTCGGGTTGCAAAAGGCCTCTCTCAAGAGGCTCTGGGCCTTTTGGCCGGATGCGAGCCATCCTACGTTGGACGTATCGAACGTGGTCGAGAGAACACCACAATCGAAACCCTAGAGAATTTGGCTCACACACTCGGCATAGAGCTGGCCGATTTTTTCGTAGCGCCAGAGCCAGGCGACAGGAAACCGTCCCCACTGAGGGCGGGTCGCAAGCCAAGGAAGGCGAAGTAGGCGACATATTCCGTCGGGTCGGCCGCAACAATATTCCAGACAGCCGATGACGAGCGTCGGCTTCGGCTCGCCGCCGGCGTCGACCGTGAGCGCGCATGCCGCGGTTCCCAATCCGAGAATTGGATGCCGAACCAGTTGGTGGCGGCCCGGGCCACCGCCGTGCGCCTCAGACCGTTCCATTCGGAGGCAGCAGGCCGACTTGAGAAAACCGGCGCGCGAAAACCGGCTCTTCCGGCCAACTGCGCCATCTGAGCTTCAACAAGTCGTCGAGAATTTCGATGACTTCGGACTCGTACCAGCCCTGATCAGGGCCGGTCGTGGCGAGCACGACGCTGCCGACGCCAATGTCAGCCCAGCGGGCTGGCGGGGGCGGCTTGGCGGCTTCGTCAGCCTTGACCTGGGCCGTTTGGCCGGCGGGGGCCCCAGGCGGGCCAGCCGAGGCCGCACAGGCCGATGGCGCGTTTCTGGCCAGCCCCCCAGCGGCGGCGACAATGGCCTCATACAGCCCCGCCCGCACGAAAGGCACGAAGGCGCGCCCGCTGGCGAACACCCTGCCCCTCGGAAGCTTGGCCGCGAGCGCCTTTTGTTCCTCGGTCGCCAGCCGCAGCGCCGCCATGCCCATCAGCCCTGCCGCCTTTTCGGCCATTGCCGCCTCATGGGCGGAAAACGTTGAAGCATGGGGCTTTTTCGTATCGTCGAGCCCGAAAACGACGAGCGCCGGCGTTTCGCCGGGCTTGGCTTGAATTTGTGCTTTTCCGGTCATGGCGACCCTTCCTGAATTGACGGCGATCGCGAAGCCCCCGCCTCGAGCCTGCCGAAACCGGGCGCAGTGGCGCCGAGGGCAGTTTATAGGATATTATTCCTATTGTCAAGACCTAGCTTGAGCCCTCTCTTGGAAATGAAAATTCCTCTTTTTGAGTGGGATTTGGTCTGCGGCGCCGTTTCAGACGCTCTGCGGCTTTAGAGGAGCGCGGTCGCAATCCGAGAACGCCGGGCAATTGCCGTTCTCGCATCTTCGACGATCATCGATCGTGTTGCCGTTGCAGATGTTCCATCCGAGGCCGGCGCAGAAACCCCATAGAGCGTGCTGGACGAAGCGCGGGAAGATCGCAGGATTTGCCGGATTGAATTCCCGGGCGTCGATCCGCTCGGCAAGGCCTGAGACAATCGAAGCGCATCCATGCGGCGCATAGCATCCGGCGCCATAGGCGTGCTCGGCGCCAAACCTGCGCAAGATTCCGGTGCGATGGAGAAAATTATGGATCAGCGTGTCGATCGCGATCATGTTCGCGCCGGCCGTGACCCATCGCTCGCGTTTCGGATCGGCCGCGAGCAACAGGTCGGCAAGCATCATATTCCAGAGTTTAGGACCGACGCCGTCAGTGTGACGAAGAGGATCGAGCAGAGCGGCGCCCATGGCTCTTGCACGGCCGGCTACGCCTAGGGTCCAGACCCATAAACTGCTTGGCATGAACCAAGCGTTGTGATTCACGGCTTCCTGAAAGGGGACGCTGATGATTCTGGATCACTTCTGGCTGACGGCGGCGCAGTTTTCGAA
>JALHNR010000050.1 GCA_022843525.1 Methylocystis sp.
GGCTTCGACCGCCGCGTCGACTGAGTAACGGAACACGCCCGGCATTGAAGATACCGGCTCGCGACGATCGGTCCCGTCGATCAAGAAGAGGGGCCAGATGAGGTCGGAGACCTCAAGCGCATTTTCCCTGACGAGACGACGCGCCCATTCGCTCTTCCGATTGCGACGCGGGCGCTGCAGCAGGCTTAGCCGCCCGGCTGCTTCGACGGGCTTTCGTGCATCGTTCATGGCGCCTCCGCTTTCTGGCCTCGTTGACATGCGCCCTTCCCCAGCGATCACCGTCCTACGCTTTCGAGGCGAATGGACTTCGCGCTATAGAGGTTGGACGGCCACTGCGCTTGCGCGAGGAAAAACCATTGAAAGTCAGCTCGCGCAACTCTTCTCTAAGCCGCCTGGCGCGCGCTTCGGCGATCGCCGCCAGCGCGCTTCTCGCGGCGAGCGTATCCTTCGCACAGGTCAAGCCGGCGACGCCAACGCCGCCGACTCGAGCGCGCTCGGGCCCGGCGCAGCAAAAGCAAAGACCCCCCGCGTCTCAACAGGACGTGGGGCGACCGGCGGCGCGGCAGCCCCGCGCAACGCGACCTCAGACTGTTGTACCGCCGACGCCGAGCGCGAAGCCCGTTCCGCAAACTCCACAGCCGCCGGGCGTCGACGCGCTTTCGCCGCCGCAAGCGCCGCCTCCGATCGATACAAGCCAGCCGCCGCCGACTCTTCCCCGCGCGGCGCGCGAGAAGATGCGGGCGTGCGCCGAGGAATGGGACAGGATGAAACGCGAGTCGAAAGAGGGTTTGCCGATGTGGCGCGATTTCGCGACGGAATGCCTGACGCGCTAAGCGCATCGAAAGGCGGGAGCGCGGGATGCGCCGCGCTGAAAATGCAGTGAGCTGTGAATGCTATCGCCCGGGATGCGTCTCACTGGACGTGCGCCCCCGGGCGATGAGTGCATGAAGCGCTGCCGCAGTGACGCGAAAGACCGATCGCGCATGCGAGGCGCTTCGGCTTACGCGGTCACTGGCGCAGCTGGCGGGGTTGGCGTTTTCGCCTTGCGCGGCGTGCGCTTCTTCGCGGTAGCCTTGCGCGTGCTCTTCTTGGCGCCGGCCTTCTTCACAGCGCCGCGCTTTTTCGTCGCCACCTTGCGGACGCCCTTGCGGGCCGTCTTTTTCGCAGCGGTTTTTCGCGTAGCCTTGCGGGCGCCCTTCTTGGCCGTCGACTTCTTCGTCGCAGCCTTCCTTGCGGTTTTACGCGCACCTTTCTTCGCCGCAGCCTTCTTGGCCGGCTTACGCTTCATTGTAGCTCTCGCCATAATAAGTCCCCTTGATCCGAATTGCCGGAACTATGGTCCACCGACAATACGCGCAAATAGCGTAACGCGGTTAAGCAGTCGTTCAAGTGCTGCGCGCGCAGAAGTGATCAACGCAACGCATGACGAGGCATGTTGAGCGCTGTCGCGCGACAAGCAAAATGATCGTGAAGCTGCTTTGCAAACGCTTCGGCGAGACTATCGCGACAGCTTTGCGCCATGCGTTTTATTGACGACGATCCGCGCGCGGATTCGGTTGGCGACATCGGCTCCGAGAAGGCCTCCAGACGTGCGGACGCCCGCTTTGGCGCAAGTCGCGCTTGCTGTTCAATTACTTGATTTGCTTTCGTATCCGCGAACAGTTGCGACGCGCGCACTCTGCCCGAGATCGACCCTGGCGCGATATGTCGTAACGCGATTCAAAATTACGGGACGCGCCTGTAGCGGTCCGGCGACTCGACACTGGCGGAGGGACGGAGGACGTGGAGCGGCGCTGACCGCGCGCGCCTCTGAAGCGCGCGCGAGGTCGCGCATTCGGAGAGAAAAAAAAATTGTGGTCAGCGCGGTCGGATCAAAAAAAATGACGCGCGCCGGCTTCGCTGGGAGAAGAATCGCGCAGCGCGCGTCGTGAACTGATTCGTTTTTTCGACGAACGGGCGCGCGTCAGACGCCCAACTTGCGCTTGAGCAGATCGTTCACCGACTGCGGATTCGCCTTGCCGCCCGTCTGCTTCATCACCTGTCCGACGAACCAGCCGAGCATTGTTGGCTTCGCCTTCGCCTGCTCTACCTTATCGGGATTGGCGGCGATGACGGCGTCGACGGCGGCTTCGATGGCGCCCGTGTCGGTCACCTGCTTCATGCCGCGCGCTTCGACGATCTCCTTGGGGTCGCCGCCTTCCGTCCAGACGATCTCGAAAAGATCCTTGGCGAGTTTGCCGGAAATAACATTCTGCGAGATGAGGTCGATGATCGCGCCCAGAGCCCGCGCCGACACTGGCGAGCGCGTGACGTCGAGCCCCTCCTTGTTCAGACGGCCGAACAACTCGTTGATCACCCAGTTGGCCGCAAGCTTGGCGTCGCGTCCCTTCGCCGTCTCCTCGAAATAGTCGGCGGCCGACCGCTCCATCACAAGCACGCCGGCGTCGTAAGGCGGCAGGCCGTATTGTTCGATGAAGCGCGCGCGCTTCGCGTCGGGCAGCTCCGGCAACTGCGCCCTTAGCGCGTCGACATATGGCTGGTCGAACTCAAGCGGCAGCAAATCCGGATCGGGAAAGTACCGGTAATCATGCGCTTCCTCCTTGGAGCGCATCGAGCGCGTCTCTCCCCTCCCCGGATCGAAGAGCCGCGTCTCCTGGGCGATCGCGCCACCGTCTTCAAGAATGCCGATCTGTCGGCGCGCCTCGACCTCAATCGCCTGGCCGATGAAGCGGATGGAGTTGACGTTCTTGATTTCGCAACGCGTGCCGAGCGGCGCCCCGGGGCGGCGCACGGAGACGTTGACGTCGGCGCGCAGCGAACCCTGCTCCATGTTGCCGTCGCAGGAGCCGATGTAGCGCAAGATCGTCCGCAGCTTCGAAACATAGGCGCGCGCCTCTTCCGCTGAACGCAGGTCGGGCTTGGAGACGATCTCCATGAGCGCGACGCCGCTGCGGTTGAGATCGACGTGGCTTTCCGTCGCCGAAAGATCATGCAGCGACTTGCCGGCGTCCTGCTCGAGATGCAGACGCTCGATGCCCACCGTGATGCGCTCGCTCGGCGATACGTCGACGATCACGGCGCCTTCGCCAACGATCGGATGTTTGAACTGAGAGATCTGATAGCCCTGCGGCAGGTCGGGATAGAAATAGTTCTTGCGGTCAAAAACCGAACGCAGGTTGATCTTGGCCTCGAGCCCGAGTCCGGTTCGGATCGCCTGCTTGACGCATTCCTCGTTGATGACCGGCAGCATGCCCGGCATGGCCGCGTCGACCAGAGAGACGTGATCGTTGGGCGCGCCGCCATACTCCGCGGAAGCGCCGGAGAAGAGCTTGGCGTTGCTCGTCACCTGCGCATGTATCTCCATGCCGATCACGACTTCCCAGTCGCCGGTTGCGCCGCTGATGAGCTTGTTGGGAGCCGCCTGTGTCGTCATATCCGCCTCGCTAAACTTATGCCTTCCATATAAACCACGCTTCGCTAGAGCGGAACGGCCGGCGCGCAGCAGAAGGAAACGGGCGAGATGGCCACGGAACGCAATTCTGAGGACAGTCGCCGAAAAGGCGTCATCGCCCGCATGCGCGGCGCGCCCCGCTATGTGAGCATTCCGGTGGGCGTCGGCCTGATCCTCGGCGGAACCATTCTTGCGCCGCTTCCTGTCTTCGGGGTGTGGATGTTCCCTTTGGGCCTTGCGATCCTCGCCCCGCACTCGCCGGGCGCTCAGAGGCTGTCGCGCCGTTTCCATTGGTGGTCGCTAAAGTTCCTGCGCTGGTCGATCCGAAACGGTTTCGTCCGCGTCAAGACAAAGCCCCCCAATGGCGATCAGGAAGAGCGGTCGCCGTCCGCCGATCCTTGAGAGTCGCCCTTTGGCGCGCGAGCGCCCATCAGCCGCTCTTCGTAGTGGATCGACCAGTCGATCAGCGCGCGCCAGAGCGTCATCGCGACCTCAACCGACAGTCCCTCGCGGCGCGCGGCGCCAAGCACATGCGCCAATACTTCCTCGACGCGCTCGGGCACGTTGGCGGGGATTCCCAACGCGGGTTTTATCCTCGCGGCCCGCTCGATCTGTCGCTGGCGCTTTGCGAGCAGCGCCACAAGCTCTTCGTCCAGCTCGTCGATCAAGCGACGCACGTCGGACATCTCGTCCTGCAGCGCTTGCCGCGGGCGTTCCGCAATGTCCTTTTCAGCGCCCGGCGTCGTCATCATCAGTCCTCGCGCCACCATGGCTGCGGAAGTTCTATCTTAGGCGCGGCCCGCTCAATCGCCGCGGCGAGCGAGAACAGCGTCTCTTCGTCGAATGCTTTGCCGATGAGCTGCAACCCGAGCGGCAAGCCGTTCGCCGCGAGACCGCCCGGAACGGCGACGCCGGGAAGACCGGCCATGTTCACCGTAACGGTGAACACGTCGTTGAGATACATTTCTACAGGATCGGCCGAGCCCTTCTCTCCCTGCGCGAAGGCGGTCGACGGCGTCGCCGGCGTCAGGACCGCGTCGACGCCGGACGCGAAGGCTTCGTCAAAGTCGCGCTTGATCAGGCTGCGGACTTTCTGCGCACGGACGTAATAGGCGTCGTAATAGCCGGCGGAGAGCACATAAGTGCCGATCATAATGCGCCGCCGCACCTCCGGGCCAAAACCCGCTGCGCGCGTCCTCTCGTACATTTCGCCGATGTCGCGGCCCTGCTCACGACACCCGTACCGCACGCCGTCATAGCGCGCGAGATTGGAGGACGCTTCAGCCGGCGCGATAATGTAATATGTGGGCAAGGCATAGCGTGTATGCGGCAGGGAGATCTCGACGATCTCCGCGCCCGCGTCCTTCAGCCAAGCAACGCCCTTATCCCACAAGGCGGCGATCTCCGCCGACATTCCATCGATGCGATATTCCTTCGGCACACCGATGCGGCGTCCCTTCACGGAGGCGCCGACAGCGGCTTCGTAGTCCGGCACAGGCGCGTCAACGCTGGTGGTGTCTTTCGGATCGTGGCCGGCCATCGACCTGAGCATGATCGCTGCGTCGCGCACAGTGCGCGTGATCGGACCCGCCTGATCCAGCGACGAGGCGAAGGCGACGATGCCCCAGCGCGAGCAGCGGCCATAGGTCGGCTTGATGCCGACAGTGCCCGTGAAAGCGGCGGGCTGACGGATCGAGCCGCCTGTATCTGTCGCCGTAGCGCCAAGGCAAAGACGCGCGGCCACCGCCGACGACGAGCCTCCCGAAGAACCGCCCGGCACGATCTTGGCGTCGGGATCGGCGGCGCGGCGCCACGGCGACACGACGGGGCCGAAGGCGCTCGTTTCGTTCGACGACCCCATCGCGAATTCGTCGAGATTGAGCTTGCCGAGCGTGGCCGCGCCGTCGCGCAGCAAATTCGCTGAGACTGTCGACTCATATGTCGGCGTGAAGTCGTCGAGAATTCGACTCCCCGCCGTCGTGCGCACGCCTTTGGAGCAATAGAGATCCTTTATCCCGAGCGGCAGACCTTCAAGCGGTCGCGCGTCGCCGCGCGCAATGCGCGCGTCGCTCTCCTGCGCCTGCGCCAGCGCGACCTCCGGCGTCTCCGTGATGAAGCAGTTGAGCGCGCGCGATTTGCTGATAGCGTCGATATGCGCCTGCGCCAGTTCAACGGCGGAAAGCTGTTTGGATTTGAGCGCGTCGCGCGCCTCGGCCAATGAAAGATGCGTGGGGTCGGACATTTGTCCCTTTATATCTGAGGCCGCCGCATGCGCGGCGCCGGCGCGACAAGCGCTATTCGATCACCTTGGGCACGACGAAATAATGATCCTCCCGCAAAGGCGCGTTGGCGAGAATCTCATCGGCGATGCCGCCGTCGGTCACGACGTCGGCGCGCTTCTTCATTTGCATCGGCAAGGCAGAGGTCAACGGCTCAACGCCCTCGACATCGACCTCGCTCAGCGTCTCCACGAAAGCCAGGATGGCGTTGAGTTCGCCGCGAAGGCGCTCGACCTCGCTGTCTTCGATGGCGATACGCGAGAGATGGGCGATCCGGCGGACGGTCGCGGAATCAACGGACATCTAGGGCTCCGCAAGAAAGGTCTCGACGGGCGCTATAGCGCTTGGCCTTTCGCGGCGCAATGTTGCGAAGCGGGTCGTAGAGGCAAAAAGCCGAAGCGCGGAGCCCGCTGAGTTTGCGGAAATGCGGCGGCGTGTTAGCGAAATCGCGGTGACCATGCGCGCGACGACCCTTGAAGAACTGGCGGCGCTTCTGCCGCCTAAGGGCCGGCTGATGGGATTGGATCTCGGGACCAAAACCATCGGATTGGCGCTTTCGGACGTTGAGCGGCGGCTCGCGTCGCCGCTCGACACGATCGGGCGGGCGAAGTTTTCTCAGGACGCCGCCGCGCTTCTCAAACGCGCGGCCGATTTCGATATTTGCGCGCTGGTGGTCGGGCTGCCGCTCAATATGGACGGCACGGAAGGGCCCCGCGCGCAGGCGACACGCGCCTTCATGCGGAATCTTTCTAAGCTCGCATCCCTGCCCTTCGCCTTCTGGGACGAGCGCCTGTCGACCGCGGCGGTAACGCGCGAATTGATCGCGCAGAACGCCTCGCGCGCCAAACGCGCCGAAGTCGTCGACCGAATGGCGGCCGCCTATATCCTGCAGGGAGCGCTCGACCGTTTGAAACGTCTGTAGCGGCCCCCATCGCAGCATTACAACTTTTGATAGAATTTTGTTCTTGACACGAGATAGGCGTGATGGAAAAAAAATACAAGAAACTCCGATGCTTAACTTATTCATAACCTGCCTCGTGGTCCGTGGAGACTGACAGCGATGCCCCGGCCAGATGCTTCTCAGAAAGATTTCAATGAACCCCGCGGAACGACTGCGCAGACGGCTGCCAAAGCCAATCAGGAAGCGGCGTCCATTGCGTCATATATTGCTGATATGTCAGATGAAATGGCGAAACTCGCCAGCCGCTGCGACATGCCCATGCTCTGCTATTTCTTGAATCTCGCCCGCGCCGAGGCGGATATGCGCGCACGCGAACTTGGCGGCTATCCCATCGACCGGTCGGCATAAATTACAACTTATAGTTGATCACGAGGGAAACGCTGCTGGCGCCGTGACGCTGCAAGCGCCCTTCAATGTCGAGCTCGACGAGGACTCCCTGCACTTCGCGCGCCGTCAATCCGGCGACACGGATGAGATCGTCGATCGCGATAGGCGCAGGCCCGAGCAGGGACAGAACAACCTCATGCGCGTCGCGCTGCGGCGACGCGTCGCCTCGCGGGCGCGCGTCGAGATCGGCGACGCAATCCGCTGACGGGCTTGGCGGCGAGAAGCGCTTGGGCGCAGCCCTCTCCTCAAACGCCGCGCCATCGAGGCCGGCGAAAAGATCCAATTCGTCGATCAGCGTGTCCTGTCCTTCGACAGAGTCGTCGTCAAAGAGATTCTTGCGCGGCGGCGTCCCCGCGTTCTCGGCAAGCACCGAAATCACGTCCTCGGGGCGCGCGCACAGCGTCGCGCCTTGGCGAATGAGATCGTTGACGCCTTCGGCGCGCGGATCGAGCGGCGAACCCGGAACGGCGAAGACCTCTCGGCCCTGCTCATTGGCGAAACGCGCGGTGATCAGCGAGCCGGAACGCCGCGCCGCCTCGACGACGATGGTCGCGCGGCTGAGCCCGGAGATGATGCGATTTCGGCGCGGAAAATCGCGGCCGCGCGGCTCCCATTCGATGGGCATTTCAGAGACGATCAGTCCCCTCTCGGCGATCTCTTCGACAAGCCGCGCATGTTCGGCGGGATACGGTCGCGCATGGCCGCCGGCAAGCACGGCGATCGTGCCAGTTTCGAGCGTGGCGCGATGCGCGACGGCGTCGATTCCGCGCGCGAGGCCAGAGACAATGACGTAATTCTCGAGCGCGAGGCTGCGCGCGAGCCGTTCGGCGAAGGCGAGACCCGCAGCTGAAGCGTTCCGCGAGCCCACAATCGCGACGCCGTCGCGCTGCGCGGTCCAGGAAACGCCGCGCATCGCGATGAGCGGCGGCGCGTCGGCGATTTCCCGCAGCAGCGACGGATAGTCCGGATCAGCCGTGGTGGCGAAGCGAACGCCGAGCGCGCGCGCCGCCTCGATCTCGCGCAGCGCTTCTTCACGAGTGGCGATGCGGATAACCCGCCCGCGCATGGACCGCGCCGCAAGCGACGGCAGTGCGTCCAACGCCGCGCCGGCGCCGCCGAAGCGATTGATGAGCTGTCTGAACGTGCGCGGCCCGACATTTTCGCTGCGGATGAGCCTCAGCCAGTCGACGAGCTGCTCTTCGCTCAACCGCCCTGGCGACGCCTCGCTCACGCCTTCTGTCCGATGCGCGTTTCGGTGCCGGCGCGCAGACGAGCGATATTGTCGCGATGTCTATAGAAGACCATCGCGGCCATGATCGCTACGGTAAAGGCTTCGCCGCCATGGCCGAGCATCAGCAGGACCACTGGCGCCGTCGCGCTCGCGGTCAGCGCGCCAAGCGACGAGTAACGCGACAGGGCCGCCGCCGACAGCCAGACGGCGCAGAAAATCAGCGCCGTCGGCCAGTTTAGCCCAAAGAGCACGCCAAGAAATGTCGCAACGCCCTTACCGCCCTTAAACTGCAGCCAGACCGGCGCAATGTGGCCTATGAAAGCGGCCAGGCCGGCGATCATGCCCCCTTCCGGCGAAAGCGAGGCGCCGACCAGCGCCGCCGCCGTGCCTTTCAGCGCATCGAGGAGCAGCGTCGCCGCCGCGAGATCCTTTCGCCCGGTGCGCAACACATTGGTTGCGCCGATATTGCCGGAGCCGATCGCGCGCAGATCGGTCGTGCCCGCGACGCGCGTGAGCAGCAGACCGAAGGGAATGGAGCCCAGCAAATAGCCGATCGCAAGGGCGACGATGTCGTAAATGATGGAGTTCATCCGTGAAAACGCGATACTTCTCGACAGCGAAAGGCCGCAGGATGCTAAAGGAGGCGCTATCGCGCCGCAATAAGCGTTTTCAATCGGGACGGTCGCCTATATTTCAGGGCGGCCGTCCAGGCCTTGTGGGCGGCTTTTTTTGAAATCACTCCCTGGAAGCTGTGGCGACAGACCCATGCGTCGCGTTTTCGAACGCGAGGCGGTAAGAAGGCCAAAATCAGGAATCGAATGACTGAGCAACGCAGGCCGCGCCCACGGGCTTTTCGCCTCGAAGGCGACCAGACGGTCACCGCCAAGTCGACGCCGGCGACAGACGATGCCGGGACGCCGTCTATCGAGGTTGTCGAAGCGGAATTTGACGTTTTCGCACGCGAGGCCGCCCAGCTCGCGGACGGCATGACCGGCGATGAAGCGGCCGTTGAAGCGGCGCAGGCCGACGGCATGCTGCGGCGCTACGTTTTCTCATGGGGCGGAATCTTCCTTTCCGCGGTCAGCGGGCTTCTGTCCCTGGCGCTGACGATGTGGATATGGGGGGTTGTCGAAGACTCCTTCCGCCACTCCGCCATTCTCGGGACGCTGGGCCTGGTCCTTGCCGGCCTCGCCGCGGTCGCGGCCATTATCTCCCTCACGCGCGAGTTTCGCGCCATCGGCCGGCAAAATCGTATCGCCAAGCTGCATGCCGCGCTGGCCGAGGCGCATGCGAGCGATGACGGTAAGGCTGCGCGCGAGCGCGTCGGCGAACTTTGCAAGCTCTATGAAGATCGTCCGGACACCGGCCGGGCGCGCGCGCTGCTCAACGACTATTTGAAGCGGATTATCGACGGACGCGATCTGATCACCCTGGCCGAGCGTAATCTCGTCGCGCCCCTGGACCAAGAGGCGCGGCGCGAAATCGCCGGCGCCGCCAAACGCGTCTCCGTCGTCACGGCGATCAGCCCGCGCGCGCTCCTCGACGTGCTTTTCGTCGTCGGCCAGGCGATCGTGCTGATGCGAAAAATCGCGGAGATTTACGGCGGCAAGCCGGGGCTGCTCGGTTTCTTCAAGCTGGCCCGCTCGGTCGGCGCGCATCTCGCCATCACCGGCGGCGTGGCGGTCGGCGACTCTATCCTTCAGCAGGCGCTCGGCCACGGCATCGCCGCACGCATTTCGGCAAAGCTCGGCGAAGGCGTATTAAATGGGCTTCTCACCGCGCGAGTCGGCCTTTCCGCCATGGCCGTCTGCCGACCGACGCCCTTCATCGCCGAGAAGCAGCCGGGCGTCAGGGATGTCGCGCCTTTCCTCTTCGGCGACAAGACCAAGAGCTGATCCGCATTGAAAGCAGCAAGCCTGAAGATCACCACCTGGAACATCAATTCCGTGCGGCTGCGCCTGCCGCTGATCGCCGACTTTCTCAAGAGCCGGGCGCCGGACGTGCTCTGCCTGCAGGAGACGAAATGCCGGGACGCCGAATTCCCGATGAAGGATCTCCATGCGCTGGGCTATGAGCATATCGCGATCAACGGCCAGAAGGGCTACCACGGCGTGGCCGTCATTTCGAAGCGGCGCTTACGCTTCGTCGAGAAGCGCGATTTCTGCGAAAAGGGCGACGCGCGTCATATCTGTGTGGAAATCGACGCACGGAGCGGCCCGATATCGCTGCATAATTTCTATGTGCCGGCCGGCGGCGACGAACCCGACGTCGACATCAATCCGAAGTTTCAGCACAAGCTCGATTTCCTCGATGAAATGCGCGACTGGATTGTCACCGAAGGGGTCTCGCGCGGCCGCGTGGTGCTGGTCGGAGACCTAAATGTCGCGCCACTCGAACATGACGTCTGGAGCCATAAGGCGTTATTGAAAGTCGTGAGCCATACCCCAGTCGAGGTGGAGAAGCTGACCGCGGTGTTACAGGCGGGCGCTTGGGTCGACGCCATGCGCCATTTCGTGCCGGCGGACGAAAAGCTTTATACATGGTGGAGCTATCGCGCCGCCGATTGGGAGGCGTCGAACCGGGGGCGCCGACTTGACCATATTCTGGTGAGCGAGGCGCTTGGCGGCGGGCTGGAACGTCTAGACGTGCTGCGCGACGCGCGCAGCTGGACCCGCCCGTCCGACCACGTGCCGGTGACGATCGAACTATCGGACTGAGCGCAAACGGGGATCGGGAGGCGAGACGGCGGCATGATCGCGCGCGATCTGATGAACAGCAACTTTCCTTATGTGACGGCGGACGCGGATCTCGATTACGTCGCGAAACTTCTCGCCGAATGCGGACTAGGCGCCGTGCCGGTCGTCGACGACGAGCTGGCGCCCATCGGAATCGTGACGCGCAGCAATCTCGAACAAGCGCGCCCGCAGCCGCTGCCCGACCTTGGCGCCATTCCGGAATTTCTGCTGCGCAACAGGCCTAAGCCCCTCTTTCACGCAAATGGTCGCGCGTTGCGCGAAGTGATGACGTCGCCGGCGATATCGATTTCCGACTTCGCCAAAGTTCCAGACATCGCGCGAATTATGGAGAGCCATAGCCTCAAACGCATCCCCGTCGTCGAAGGGCACAAGATCATCGGCCTCGTGCTGCGCAAGGAAGTCATGGAGGCGATGGCGGGAGGCTTTACCGCGATGGCTTTGGAGGCGCATCGGCGTCGTCCGCTGATCTCGCTTCCGCAGCAAACCGGCGACCGCTGCGCCGTCGCGACGGCGCAGGAATTTCGTGAACTCGTCGAGGCGCATGAGCGTCAGCTCGACCTCGAGCGCGTCGAACGTCGACGGGTGGCGATCGAACTGCGCGAACAACGCATTCGTGATCTCGCGAGCCAGCGGCTGACAGACCCGCAATGGCGCGAGATGCTGGAGCAGGCGCGACGCAGTGCGGCGGTCGGCCTCACCGAACATGTGCTCATCCGGTTTCCGTCGCAGCTTTGCGCCGACGGCGGCCGCGCAATCAATGCGCCAGACCCCGATTGGCCGGCGACTCTGCGCGGCGAGCCAGCCGACGTCTTTCATCGGTGGCGGAATGAACTACACCCTCGCGGCTTTCGTATCGCCGCGCAAATCGTCGATTTTCCCGAAGGTCTGCCAGGCGACGCTGCGCTCTTCCTGATGTGGAGCGCGGCGCGCAATTGAGTGCGCGTCACCCACCGCCGACGCCAGTGTCGGCGCGCAACGCCGCAAGCGAAGGATAGCGCCGCGCGGCGCCATCGGTCTGCACTTCGACCGATCCGTCGGAAAACATCACATAGACGGATCCGCTGGCGATATATCGATCGACTTCAACCGGCGGCTTCGGCGGCGCTGTGACGGCGACAGGCTGCGTCGGCGCCTGCGCTTCATTGATCAAATCTGCCGCATTCGCCTGCGTCGCCGGAACTTTGTCGGCGATGCGGCCCAGCACGCCGATTGCGCGCCCCAGCGCGATCGTCACCACGCCGCCAGAGACCGCCGTGGCGCCGCCGATGAATAGACTCCAACCGCGCTCGAGCTGAATGTAATCCCAGCCGGACCACATGCCGTAGGCGCCAGAGAGCGCAAGCGCGAGCCCGAGAAAAATGACGCCCAGGCCGTATCGTCTCATCGTCATCCTTCAGTGATTGTCCGGGCCGGAACCTATCACAAGGCGCGCCGACCGCCATAGGAACGCAAGTCCCCGGGGAAGACGCGCGAATACTTGCACGCGCGCGCAGCGCCGCGTCGTCGGGAAATTCGAAAACCATATATGCGTATGTTACTGTATATAACATCTATATTTAGTGGTTGGATTTATCAGCCATGCCTGCAGTGGCGTATATTTTTTCATTTGTTTTCAATTGGATAACAGTATTAAAAAGATGCGGCATGGTGTCACATCGTAATTCGATCGCTCAATACAAACGTCATCGTCACAGCATCGACGCGCGCGTGCGGCGGAAGAGCGCCGCAAACCGGCCGCCGTCGGCAATCGTGGGGAGAACCGTAGATGACAAGTTTAACTGGCGTGCGCGGGCTGCTGGCTGGCGCAGCGATGGCGGCCGCAGCTTTTTTCGTCGCGCCATCAGCCGCTTTCGCACATGGCGGCGTGATGCTCGAGCAAGACGAGTGCGTGCTGCGGATCGGTCCGAACACCATGCACTTCATCGGCTATCAGCGCTCGGGAGAAGAAGCGGAGTTTTGCGAGGACATCGCTAAAACCGGGCCGACCGTCATTGCGCTGACCGCGGTTTCGCCTGATCTGCGCGACATGGCGATCGGCATCCGCGTCGTTAAGGATGTCGGCGAAGAGAAGGAAAAGACTAACCTCAATGCGGTCACCGTCGCCTATCTCGAGCCGAAGGTCTATCGCAACGGCATCATGACCTTCGAACACGACTTCAAGGATGCCGGTCGTTATGTCGGAATCGTCACGGTGCGCGACGATCTTGGCAATGAATGGGTCTCGCGCTTTCCCTTCTCGGTGGGGCTCTACACCTTCTCGGGGCTGATCGAATATATTCTCTACGGCGTCGGCTTCTTCTCGCTTGTCGGCCTGATGTGGTGGATGCTGCACGCAGGCGCAAAGAAGAAGACGCAAGCGGGCGACGCAATCGCCTAAGCAAACGGCCCGAAGATTGCAGCATGGCTCGGTCGCCGACGAGCCATGCTTTTTTGTCGCTACAAAGCGACCATAGCTGCGCCGTTCGGGATCTCGCGATATTGCCGCACGCGGCGCGCGGGTTTAGTTAAGCCCGTGCAGCCGAGGCTGACAGGCTACGCTCGTCTAACGTATTCAGGAGAGAATTATGTCCTTCACCCTGGAAGATTTGCCTTATCCCTACGACGCTCTGCAGCCTTATCTTTCCCGCGAGTCCTTCGAATATCACCACGACAAGCACCACGCGACCTATGTCGCCAACGCGAATAATCTGGTGAAAGGCACCGAATACGAAGGCAAGCCGATCGAGGAAGTGATCGTCACCGCCTACAATCGCAACACGCCGATCTTCAACAACGTCGCCCAGCACTTCAACCATCACCACTATTGGAAGTGGATGAAGCCGAACGGCGGCGGCGCCATTCCCGGCAAGGTCGAGAAGGCGATCATCGAGTCCTTCGGCTCGGTCGATAAGTTCCGCGAAGAATTCCAGAAGGAAGGCCTCGGCCAATTCGGCTCCGGCTGGGTGTGGCTCGAAGCGAAGGATGGCAAGCTCGCCATTCGCAAGACGCCGAACGCGGAAAATCCTCTCGTCCATGGCGCCGCGCCGATCCTCGTCGCCGACGTCTGGGAGCACTCCTATTACATCGACTATCGCAATCGCCGCGCCGACTACTTGAAGGCGTTTCTCGACCATCTCGTCAATTGGGAACATGTCGAGGAAATGTTCGACGCGGCGTAGCGACAATCCGATCCCGCGGCGCGCCTAATTTGCGCGCCGCGCATTTTTTGAGTTGTGAATAAGCGCGGAGGCGGCAAGCAGCAAAAGCGCCGCAAAGACGAGCACAGCCGCCACGGCATGCGAATCTTCCCATTGACGTCGCGCCGCCTCGAACGCCGCCGGCATCTTGGTCCAATTCTGCGTTGCGACATTCATGGGATAGGTCCACGTCCAGAAGATCGCCTGCGTTCCTGTGAGCGTCACGAAGGACGCGAACGAGAGCACCGCAGCGATCCGATGACGGCGAACGGCGATCGTATGCGCCAGCGTGGTCACTAATGCGAGAACGACGGCGATCCCGAAATAGGCCCAGCCCGCGTAAATCTGCTGAACAATCATGTAGTCGGCCGGCGAAAGCGACATCTTATTGGCGCGTTCAAAGAAATGCGCGCCGGCCGGAATCACGCATAGCGCGACGCTCGTGATCGCGGCGATCTGCAGGCCAAAAAGCATCAGCGGCTTCCTTCGCTGCGCCTATCGTCCGCTCGGCGCGGTCAATCAGCGGCGATTTTCGGCTGCGACTCGACGACTCGCTTTAGGTCAGCGAGGCCGCGATCGAATT
>JALHNR010000051.1 GCA_022843525.1 Methylocystis sp.
ACCACGCTTTCGCCATCCGTCAGGTAATAGGTCGCCGTTGCGCGGCGGAAATCGATTGCGTAGCTCTCAAACCCTGCCTGCATCAGCTTCCCGACGATTTCAGGAAAGCTCATGCTGTCGCTTTCAGCCCCGCGCAGGCAGCTTTCGGCAATTTCCATCGGTTGAGCGTTCATGGCGTCTCCTCGTTTCAGCTGAGAGTTCTCAGTCGAGCGGCATTCGCGTCAGGCCAAGTCGCGCAACGGTCTCTTTCAGGATTCGTTCGAGCGCGCGTCGATCTTCGGTGGCAAGGTGCGCTGTTAAGCAACCTTGGCTAAATTCGCCTCTTTAAAGCAGCCAGATCGCCAGAAGCGCCACAGCGATCACGGCCAGCACGAACCAGCGGTCCGATCGGCGTCTCATCCCCTCAAGCGCGTTAAGTGAGCGGTCCGACAATTCGACGCCTTCATCCGCCATTTCTGACACGCGGTGGATGGCGAGCTCCGCCTCCGCCAACGTCCGGGGTAGATGGGTCGCGAGCTTCGCCAGCTCCGTGAGACTTCTGCTCGCGTCCTCGATCTTCGCCTTGACGCCAAGATTCTCCTCGATCCAGGAGCGCACCACCGGATCGCAGGTCTTCCAGATGTCGAGCTTGGGATCATAGGCGCGGGCGACGCCCTCGGCGACGACCATGGTTTTTTGCAGCAGCACCAGCTCGGTGCGCGTGCGCATGTCAAAGAGCGCCGTCACTTCGAAGAGCAGAGTCAGCAGCCGCGCCATCGAAATATCGGCGGCGTTGATCGTATGCATCGGCTCGCCGATCGCGCGCAGCGCCTGCGAAAATTCTTCAATGGAATGCTTGGCGGGAACATAGCCCGCCTCGAAATGAACCTCGGCGACACGCTTATAATCGCGAATGATGAAGCCGTAGAGGATTTCGGCCAGGAACCGACGCTCCTTCAGGCCCAGCCGTCCCATGATGCCGAAGTCGATGGCGACGAGACGGCCCTTCTTGTCAACGAAGAGATTGCCCTGGTGCATGTCGGCGTGAAAGAAGCCGTCGCGCATGGCGTGGCGCAGAAAAGACTGCAGCACATTGCGGCCGATGGCCTTGAGGTCATAGCCCTCGGCCGCAACGCGCTCGATATCCGAGAGAGGAACGCCGTCGACCCATTCGAGCGTCAGCACTTCGCGATCGGTGCGGCTCCAGTCGACGCTGGGCACGTGAATCTCCGGATCGCCGGCGACATTATCGGCGAATTCGGACGCGGCCGCCGCCTCGAGACGAAAGTCGGTTTCAAGCCTGACGGTGCGCGCGAGCGTATCGACGACTTCAATCATGCGCAGCCGGCGCGCTTCCGAGGAATAGCGCTCAGCCAGCCGCGCCACGCGGTACATGTCGCGCAGATCGAGCGCGAATCGACCTTCGATCCCCGGCCGCAGCACTTTCACCGCAACCTTGCGCACACCCTCCTCGTACTGCGCCTGGGCGACATGCACCTGCGCGACGGAAGCGGCGGCGACAGGCTCGCCAAAAGACACAAACAGCTCGTCGATGCTGCGGCCCAGCGACTTTTCGATGATCGCGACGGCCTTGTCGCGGCCGAACGGCTCCATCCGGTCCTGCAGCGCGGTCAGCGCATCGGCGATCTCGCCCCCGACGATGTCGGGGCGCGTCGCCAGAAACTGCCCGAGCTTCACATAGGAGGGGCCGATCTGCGCCAGCGCGCGCACCAGCGCCCGCCCGGTCCCGTCGCGCTTGCCGCCCGCGAAGAGATTGGCGAAGCGCACGAGCGGCGCCGCCGCCGGCGGCAGCAGCGCCGGATCGAGAAGCGCAAAGACGCCTTCGCGCGCCATGATGTAGCCGGCGCGCGCCAGACGATAGAAATGACCGACGCCAAGGATCACGAACGCCGCCGCTCTTTAGATCACGCTGAACTTGGGCGGAATCGCCCGAAATAGCGTGATCGAATGCAAAAGATTAGAGCGCGGCGTCACCGGGTCCCGATTTTTCGCAGCGCGCTCGTTAGAGATCAGCTCTTCCAGCCGGAATGGATCGCCACCACGCCGCCCGTCAACCGCTCGAAACCCGTGCGCCGAAAGCCCGCCTTGCGGATCATCCGTTCGAATTCTTCCGCGCTCGGGAATTTGCGGATCGATTCGACGAGATAGCGGTAGGGCTCGGAATCTCCCGCGACAAGCTTGCCGATCGCCGGAATGACGTTGAACGAATAGGCTTCGTAGAGCTTGTCGAGGCCCGGAACCGCGACCTGCGAAAACTCAAGGCACAGGAAGCGGCCGCCGGGCTTCAGCACGCGGTAGGCTTCGGCGAGGGCGACGTCGATGCGCGGCACGTTGCGGATGCCGAAAGCGACCGTGTAGCTGTCGAAATGCGCGTCGGGAAACGGCAGCGATTCGGCGTTGGCCTGCACGAATTCGACGCCGGAAACGCCGCGCTCGCGCGCGCGATCGCGGCCCACTTCGAGCATGTCGCCATTGATGTCGAGCACGACGATTTCCGCGTCATGCGCCGCGCTCGCGGAGATGCGGAAGGCGACGTCGCCCGTGCCGCCCGCGACGTCGAGATGGCGAAAGTCCTTGCGCCCCCGCGCATTGACCTTGGCGACGAGCGTGTCCTTCCACAGCCGGTGCATGCCGCCCGACATAAGGTCGTTCATAATATCGTAGCGCCGCGCAACCTTGTGGAAGACGTCGTCGACGAGGCCCTGTTTCTCGTTCAAGGGAACCTCGGAATAGCCGAAATGGGTCGAGCCCTCTCGCTCGGAAGTTCGATCAATCATCAGGCGCTCGGGTGACGAGGAAGGAAGGGGAGGGTATAGCCTGTCGCCGAGCCGGTGGCTACGCCCGCGCCGCCCCAGCCCGCCGGCGCTTTGACGGGGTCAACCCACTTCATGCCAGAGCTGCCCGAAGTCGAAACCGTGCGACGGGGATTGGCGCCCGCGCTCGTCGGCGCGACGATCGAGCGCGTCGAGCTGAGGCGCCGTGATCTGCGCTTTCCTTTCCCCGAACGCTTTGCCGCGCGCCTTCAGGACCGGCGCGTTCTCGACCTTCGCCGTCGCGCGAAATATCTCCTCGCCGATCTCGACGACGGCCATTCGCTGATCATGCATCTTGGCATGAGCGGCTCGTTTCGGATCGATGAAGAAGCCCCGGGCGCGTTTCACCACAAGCGCGACAAAAGCGCCGCGCATGACCATGTCGTCTTGCATCTCGATCATGCGCGGCGCGTCGTCTACAACGACCCGCGCCGTTTCGGCTACATGCTGCTCATTGCCACGCATGCGATCGATGAAGACAAGCTCTTTCGCGGCCTCGGCGTCGAGCCTTTGAATGGCGCGCTGGACGCCGCATTCCTTGCCCGCGCCTTTCGCGGACGCGCGGCGCCGGCGAAGGCGCTGCTGCTCGACCAGCGCCTGATCGCCGGCCTCGGCAATATCTATGTGTGCGAGGCGCTGCATCGCGCCCATATTTCGCCGCTGCGCGCGGCGGGATCACTCGTTCTCGCCAGCGGCCGGCCGACGGCGGCGCTGGCGCGGCTGCCGCAAGCGATCAAGGATGTTTTGACGGATGCGCTGAAGGCCGGCGGCTCGTCCTTGCGCGATCATCGCCAGATCGACGGCTCGCTTGGCTATTTCCAGCACAGTTTCCGCGTCTACGACCGCGAAGGCGCCGCCTGCCCGACGCCGGGCTGCAAGGGAACGATCGCGCGCGTCGTTCAATCCGGGCGCTCAACGTTTTATTGTCCCTTCTGTCAGAAGTGACGCCCTTGCGAGGCGGCCCGCGGCGAGCTTAATAACCTCCATGTCCCAAAATCCAGTCGCGCCAAGGCCGACGCTCGCCGTCGCCGGCCTTTCGAAGAGTTACGACAAGCGCCGGGTGGTCGGCCCCCTCGATTTCTCGCTTGAGGCCGGCTCCGTCACCGGCCTGCTCGGCGGCAATGGCGCCGGCAAGACCACGACGATCGGCATGGTGATGGGGCTGATCGAACCGACGCAAGGTTCGGTCCACGCTTTTGGCTGCGACATGTCGCGCGAGCGCTATGGCGCGCTCGGCCGGATGAATTTCGAAAGTCCCTATGTCGACATGCCGCATCGCCTCACCGTGCGGCAGAATTTGCGCGTCTTCGGCATGCTCTACGACGTCGAGGATCTCGACGCGAAGATCGAACAGCTCGCGAAGGATCTGGCGCTTGGCGATTTTCTCGACCGCCAGACCGGACGGCTTTCCGCAGGCCAGAAAACGCGCGTCGCCATCGCCAAGTCGCTGATCAACGACCCGCAACTCTTGCTGCTGGACGAACCGACGGCGTCGCTGGACCCTGACACGGCGGACTGGGTGCGCGCGCGTCTGGAAGCGCATCGGCGCACGCATAATTGCGCCATTCTGCTCGCGTCCCACAATATGAGCGAGGTCGAGCGCCTCTGCGACCGCGTGCTGATGTTGAAGGACGGGACGCTCGTCGACGACGATTCGCCCGCGAGCCTCCTGGCGCGCTATGGCCGCGACACGCTCGAAGAAGTGTTTCTCGACGTCGCCCGCGGCCGCGTGGACGGGGGCCCGGCATGAATTTTTCCTTCAAGCGCATCGGCGCGATGGTGCTGCGCTACGCTTATCTCTTACGCGCGTCCTACACGCGCGTGCTCGACATCATCTATTGGCCGACCGTCCAGCTCCTCACCTGGGGATTTCTGCAGACCTATCTCGTGCGCGCCGGCGCGCTCGCGGCGCCGGGCGGCGCGGCGCAGGCCGCCGGCACGCTGATTGGCGCGATTCTTCTGTGGGACATTTTGCTACGCGGACAACAGGGCTTCTGCTTCTCCTTCATCGAGGAATTGTGGTCGCGCAACCTACCGAACATTCTGATGAGCCCGCTGCGGCCGGCGGAGTTCGTCGGCGCGCTTGTCGCCATGAGCCTCATTCGACTTGCTGTCGGCGTGCTTCCCGTCACGATTTTTGCGATCCTGTTCTTCGGTTTCAATCTCTGGGCGCTGGGGATCGCCTTCGCCGCCTTCTTCGTCGTGCTGATGCTGTTCGCTTGGAGCATCGGCCTCTTCGTCTCCGGCATTCTGCTACGTTATGGACTTGGCGCGGAAAACCTCGTTTGGTCGCTGATGTTCTTCGTGCAGCCGCTCGGCGCCGTCTATTATCCGGTGACCACGCTGCCCAACTGGCTGCAGCCGATCTCCTGGATGCTGCCGCCGACCTATGTATTCGAAGGTCTGCGCGCCGTGTTGATCGATCACGTCATCCGCTGGGATCTGCTGGCGCAGGGCTTCGCGATCGACGTTTTTCTCTTCGCAGCCGCATCGGCGGCGTTCGGCCTGCTGCTGAAAAGCGCGCGGCGCGCCGGCACGCTGCTGCAGACGGGAGAGTGACGATGGCCGCGAGCCGCGCCGACACAGCTCTCCACGCGCGAGGGCTTTTCGAGAGTCGCGCCAAGGCGCGCGAGGCGATCGAAGCCGGGCTTGTCACCGTCGACGGACGCATCGTCAAAAAACCCTCCGAGCCGATCGCCGCCGACGCCCATATTGTCGCGCAAGCGGCTTACCCCTGGGTGTCGCGCGGGGGCGTGAAGCTCGCGCATGCGCTCGACCAGTTCGGCGTCGATCCGCACGGGCGCTTCTGTCTCGACGTCGGCGCCTCGACGGGAGGCTTCACCGACGTTCTGCTGACCCGCGGCGCGCGCCATGTCGTCGCCGTCGACGTCGGTCACGGGCAATTGCACGAAAGGCTGCGTGGAGATCCGCGTGTCACGTCGTTTGAAGGGCAGGACGCGCGCACGCTGACGGCGGCGCATCTGACCGGGGCGCCGAGCCTGATCGTGATCGACGCGAGCTTCATTTCGCTGGCGGCGCTCTTGCCGCAGGTTCTTTCGCTCGCCGCGCCGGGCGCCGACCTCGTCGCGCTGATCAAGCCGCAGTTCGAAGCCGGCCGCGCGGCGGTGAAGAAGGGCGTGGTGCGCGACGAGAAAATTCACGCGCAAGTTTGCGCGCGCATCCAAAGCGAAATCGAAGCTTTGGGCTGGCGTGTAAGCGGGGTCATTCCTTCGCCGATCGAGGGCGGCGACGGCAATCGCGAATTTTTAATTCACGCGACGCGATCATGAGCGTTGAGCGTCTCGTCATCGAACGGCTCGGCCATCGCGGCGAGGGCGTGGCGCAGCTTGGCGAGCGGCGCGTCTTCATTCCCTATGCGCTTGCCGGCGAGACCGTGACGGCGGAGATCGGCGGCGAGCATGCGCGCCTCGTCGACGTCGTCAAAGCGTCGCCGCAGCGTATCGCGCCGATCTGTCCGCACTTTGAGGATTGCGGCGGCTGCGCCGTTCAAACGCTGCGCGCCGACGCCTATGCGGCGTGGAAGCGCAGTCTCGTCGAGACGGCGCTCGCAAATGCGGGCCTGACGCTCGACGTCGCGCCGACCGTCGACGCGCACGGCGCCGGCCGGCGGCGCGTGACGTTCCACGCCCGGTTCGACGCCGGCAAGGCGCGCGTCGGCTATATGGCGGCGCGCTCGCATCGAATCGTCGAGATCGAGACCTGTCCAGTGCTCGCGCCCGAACTTGCCGGCGCGCTGCCCGCGGCTCGCGCAATCGCCGCGATTCTCGCGCCGCGCGGCAAGCCGCTCGACATCGCCGTCACGGCGACTCTCGGCGGTTTGGACGTCGAGCTGCGCGGCGGCGGGCCGCTCGACGAGGCCGAAACCCGCACGCTGCTCGCCGCCGCTGAGGCGCATGATCTCGCGCGGCTGACGAATCACGGCAAGCTTGTCGCACTCCGCCGGGCGCCAGAGATAAAAATCGGCGAAGCGACGCTCACGCTTCCGCCTGGCGCATTCCTGCAGGCCACCCAAGCTGGCGAAGAAACGCTCGCGGCGCTCGTTCTGAGCGCGACGTCGAAAGCGCAAAATGTCGCCGACCTGTTCTGCGGCGTCGGCGCCTTCGCGCTTCGGCTGGCGCGGCGCGCGCAAGTGAAAGCCTATGATATGGACGCCGGCGCACTGGCGGCGATGCGCGCCGCGGCGCATGCGACGCCAGGCCTGCGCACACTCGAAGGCGTCGCGCGCGATCTCTTTACGCGTCCGCTCAGCGCCAGCGAAATCAATGGGTTCGACGCCGTCGTGTTCGATCCGCCGCGCGCCGGCGCCGCCGCGCAGGCGGCTGAAATCGCGCGATCGGAAGCGCCTATCGTCGTCGCCGTCTCCTGCCATGCACAAAGTTTCGCCCGCGACGCCGCAATTTTGCTCAAAGGCGGGTACGTCATCCGGGAAATGACGCCCATCGACCAGTTCCGCTATGCGGCGCATGTCGAGATCGTGGCCGTTTTTGAGAAGTCGAGTGGACGCAAATCCGCAAAACGGCGGCTGCTTGGATGAAATTGTCGGCGCCTGCGCCGCTCTTGCGTGCCAAGAATGTCACAGGATGGTCAAGAAACGCCGAGGCGCGGCCGGGTTCTCGTAGAGCGGAGTTGCCGGCGGCCCAAATCAGGCATAGGATTTGCGAGTAGTCCAGCGTAGCCGGAAATTCAAATGATTTCCGTGGTCTGGAAGGAGAACGTCATGATGAATGCGCTTATCGCCGCGACATTATGCAGTATCGTCCTCGCAAGCGCGCCGGTCGCCATGCGCGCTTATGTCTATGCCCGCCGCAAAGATGATCGCCGCCGTCACTATCGCTAAGGACAGCGCGACAAAAAGGGCGCATCTTACTGCCTGTGACAGCCATTCGGTCTGACGCGCCTCTTTTGCTTTCTCGTCTCGCGGCCATTGTCGGCGAGGCGGCCGTCGTAACGGATGCGACGGCGATGGCCCCTTACCTGGCTGAGCCTCGCGACCTCTATCATGGCCGCGCGCTCTGCGTTCTCAAGCCAAGAAGCCCGCAAGAAGTCGCCGGCGTCCTTGCGCTGTGCAATGAAACGGGCGCGTCAGTAACGCCCCAAGGCGGCAATACCGGGCTCGTCGGCGGCCAGACCCCCGACCGCAGCGGCGGTTCCGTCGTGCTTTCGCTGGAAAAGCTCAATCAGATTCGCGCCGTCGATTCGACGGCCGACGCGATGACGGTCGAGGCCGGCGTAACGCTGTCGCAGGCACAAGACGCCGCGCGGGCAGCCGACCGCTACTTCCCGCTTTCGCTCGCGTCCGAAGGCAGCTGCACCATCGGCGGCAATCTCGCGACCAACGCCGGCGGCGTGCATGTCCTCGCCTATGGCTCAATGCGCGATTTGGTGCTGGGCGTCGAAGTCGCGCTTGCCGACGGCCGGCTGCTCTCGACGCTGGGCGCGCTGCGCAAGGACAACACCGGCTATGATCTGACGCGGCTTTTTGTCGGTTCGGAAGGCACGCTCGGCGTCATCACCGCCGCGACGCTGAAGCTTTTCCCCTCCCCGCGCTCCCACGCCGTCGCCTTTCTCGGGCTTCGCGATCCCGCTCAGGCGCTACAACTGCTGAACTTCGTCAAAGGCCGCGCGGGTCCGATGCTCCACGCCTTCGAACTCGTGTCGAGAGTGGGGCTTGAACTCGTCCTGCGTCATATTCCCGGGATGCGCGATCCTCTGGCGCAGCCGCACGATTGGTATGCGCTGATCGAGCTTGCCGCCTTCGCCGATGGCGAAGCGGAGCGCGCCGCCGCCGAGATTCTCGCCGCGGCGATCGAAGCGGATTTGGCGCAGGACGCAACGCTCGCGCAATCGCTGGACCAGGCGCGCGCGCTGTGGAAGCTGCGCGAAAGCCTGTCCGAATCGCAAAAGCGCGAAGGCGGCTCGATCAAGCACGACATCGCCGTTCCGGTGAACGCGATTCCGCGCTTCATCGAGGAGGCGGGGCAAAGGCTGCGCGCCACTTTCCCGCAGGCGCGGCCGGTGCCCTTCGGCCATATGGGCGACGGCAACATCCACTATAACGTCTCGCAGCCTATCGGCGCCGACAAGGCGGAATTCATCGCGCGCTGGGCCGAGGTCAACGCCATCGTGCACGGCGTCGTGCATGAGTTCGGCGGCTCGATTTCCGCCGAACATGGGATCGGACGTCTAAAACGCGATCTTTTACGAGAGACGAAAGACCCGGTCGCGC
This sequence comes from Methylocystis sp., assembly GCA_022843525.1. Lineage (GTDB taxonomy): Bacteria > Pseudomonadota > Alphaproteobacteria > Rhizobiales > Beijerinckiaceae > Methylocystis. Next base: position 9,061 of record JALHNR010000051.1, read on the forward strand.
TCGACGCCATGCGCGCCATCAAGGCGGCGCTCGACCCCAACGGCATCCTCAACCCGGGCGTGTTGCTTTAGCTTCGGCGTTGCGGACAGACGATCTTCACCGTGATCCCGTCCCTGTAGATGAAATATTCGACGCAAGACTGACCATTGACGTCGATCGGCCGCTTGCCCACGTCAGCGGCGCGCAGAAAATCCGTCATCGACGTATGGCCCTTGTCGTCCCAATCCATTTCCGCCCATTCGTATCCTTGCCGCCACGCCGTGATGGCGCGCCCGACGAAAAAGAACGCCGGAATCGCGAGGAGCGCGGCGATGGTCGCCACAATAAGTCGTTTGCCGAAGGGCGCCGACATGTCATCCTTTCCTGGAGCGCTTCACCTCGGTGAGCGCCCACTCAGCGGTTTTTTCCCGACAGGCCGCGCCCTGAAAGCTTTCCTCAGTCTCTTTCACGACGACGTCGCCATGAAAGGCGCGGCAGATCCTGCCTTCCAGCGGATAGGGCTGGCCCACCGGGGTGAAGGAGCCCTTCGCGCCGCTCTGCGGATTGTCCCAATTGACGCTCGTCCCGCTTCCTTGCGGATCGAGCGCGGTGCTCAGCGCGGCGATGGCGCGGCGTTGATCTTCCGAATCGAGTGCGCCGGACAGTTTGGGAGGAGATTTTGGAATCGCGCTTGTGACGTCCGACGCGACGCGCTCCGAATTCCACATGACCGAAGGGTCCGAGGCCATGGGCACGGCGATCGAACAGCCGGCGAGGCCGCCGGCCGTCGCCGTCAGGACGATGAGCGTTGCGCCGCGCGACATTTGAGCAATGACGCAAGCGGCGGTATGTCTGACGCACTGGAAGTGCAAAGCGCCACCTTTGAAGCGCCGATCTTTGAATCGGCTTGAGAAAGGATTCTCGCTTGAACGCGTTAACGCCGGGTGACTTTGTCGAGGCCGCCGAACCTTTCGCATTGTTTGGCCAATGGTTCCAGGAGGCTCAACTCAAAGAGTTGAACGATCCCGAGGCGATGGTCTTGGCGACGGCCGACGCGCACGGCCTGCCCGACGCGCGCATGGTGCTCCTGAAGGAATGGACGCCAGAGGGCTTCGTCTTCTACACCAACGCCGAGAGCGCCAAGGGGCGCCAGCTTGAGGCCAATATGCAGGCGGCGGGGCTTTTTCACTGGAAGTCGCTTCGCCGGCAGGTGCGGCTGCGCGGACCCGTCAGCCGCGTCAGCGACGCCGAGGCGGACGAATATTTCGCCAGCCGGCCGCGCGATTCTCGCATCGGCGCCTGGGCGAGCCAGCAGTCGCGCCCGTTGGAAAGCCGGTTTGCGCTCGAAAAGTCGGTCGCCGTCTTCGCCGCAAAATATGCGCTGGGCGGCATCCCCCGCCCGCCTTATTGGCGCGGCTTTCGAATCGCGCCGGTCGCGATGGAATTCTGGTCCGATCGGCCGTTCCGGCTCCACGACCGCGTCCGCTTTTTCCGGGCCGAGCCGGGTCAAGACTGGCAAAAGGAGCGGCTCTATCCATGACAGGGCAAGCAAAGCGCGCGACGGCGGCGCTCGCTGTGGCGGCGGCTGCAGCGCTTTTTTCGGCCGAGGCCGCCGCGCAGGATCCGTTCGATTTCCTCTTCGGCGGCGGCTACGACGGCCCCCGCCGCGCCCGACGCGCGCCCGAACCGAGGCGATCCGAGCGCCCGCCGCCGCGCAAGCGGGACGGCGCCGCGCAGACTCAGACGAAGGGTAAAAATCAACAATCTCCAGGCGCGCCGGGAACCGGTGGCGCGCCAGGAACCGCCGGCGCGCCGGCGGCGCCGAGCGGACCGGAGGGGCCGCCGCCGCCCTATGATCCCCAGATCACGCGGCTCTCGGAAGTTCTCGGCGCGCTGGCCTTCCTGCGCGACCTCTGCGGGTCGGGCGACGGCGAGGAATGGCGGGGGAAGATGTCGGCGCTGCTCGACGCCGACGCCCCCAGCGGCGCGCGCCGCCAGAGGCTCATGGCCTCGTTCAACCACGGATTTCGCGGCTATGAGCTGACCTATCGCGCCTGCACGCCCAACGCCAAAACGGTGATCTCCCGCTATCTGGCGGAGGCCTCGCGGCTGACCCGCGACATCACCTATCGCTACGGAAACCCTTAGAGCGCTTCCCGATCGCATGGAATCATGTGATCGATAAGGAATCGCTCAAAATCAAAATATTGGAGCAGGTTCTCATCGAAAAAGTCTGTCAACTTTTTCGGAACCTGCTCTAAGCGCCATGTGCGAAATTAACCTTTCGGCGAGCGTCGCCTCGCGCCGAGCGGGCGGCTTCTCTAGAGTGGCGTCATGAACGAATTGAACGTCGCCTCGCTCTACGATTTGGGCGGAGACCAGCACCGAGCGGCCCTTGCCTATGTCACCGAGGCCTTCGCCGAGGCGATTCTCGCGGGGATCGAAAGCGATTCCTTCGCGCATGCCGCCCTCTGCGCGGCGCTGCGCGAACTGGTGGCGACCTATGGCGAGGAATCGGTGGCGGCCTTTGCCGAAACGCTGCCCGCGAGGCTGCGGGCGGGGGAATTCACCACCGGCCTGAGACATTAGATCACGCCGCATCTCGGTAAATGGCCCAATAAGCCATTAATCCCGCATGTTTAGGCCGCGCTTTCCCGCCTGGAAAGCCGCCACTTTTTCGCAGCGCGCGCCAAGTCGCTTGCGGTTATTCGCCGCGACCCCGCGAATGCGGACTGACTTTTGCACTGCAAGGCCCTAGAACGCCGGACGCCGCGGGCGTAGACGCCCGGCGGCTTTGCACAGCGACTCCTGCGCCTTAAATCCGAAACGACATGCCCCGCACGCTTCTGTGTCTCGCACGCCACGGCGAGACCAACTGGAATATCGAAAGGCGCTTTCAGGGCCAGTTCGACATTGCGCTGAACGCCCGCGGACGCGCGCAGGCGGCGGCCCTGGCGAAGGAGCTCGCCGGCGCGCATTTCGACAGAGTCTATTCGAGCGACCTGCGCCGCGCGCTCGCGACAGCGAGGCCGATCGCCGGCGCGCGCGGCCTCGACGTCGCCAAGACCCCCGCCCTGCGCGAGAAAGACGACGGCGTTTGGCAGGGCCACACCCATGCGGAAGTGCAGGCGACGCACGCCGACATCTATCCGAACTATCTGACTCGCCGGCCGGATTTCGCCGCGCCGCAAGGCGAAAGCCTGGAACATTTCGCCGAGCGGGTGCGCAAGGCCTTGACCCAGATCGCCAAGGAAAGCGCCGGCGAGACCGTGCTGGTCGTCGCCCATGCCGGCGTGCTCGACATCGCCTGGCGCCTCGCCGCCGGCAAGAAGCTCGATGAAAAGCGCGAGCATCCGGTGCTCAACGCCACGCCGAATTGGATCGCCTATGAGGACGGGAAATGGTCGCTCGTCGACTGGGCGACGCCGGAGGGACGCGCCGAAATCGCCGCGCCATGGGACGGCCGAGAACTGCCGCGTCGCGAAGCCGCACGCGCCTTGATCGTCGATCAGGATAACGACGTCCTGCTGATGCGCTACGCCGGCGGGCTCACCCCGCACTTTCTGGCGCTCGGGCATCATCACTTCTGGGCGACGCCGGGCGGCGCGGTTATGGAAGGCGAGGACTTCGAGTCGGCGCTGCGTCGGGAGGTCTATGAAGAGACGGGCCTCACCCTGCTCGATCCCGGTCCGGTCGTCGCGACGCGCGAATTTCCGATGGAGATCGGCGACGACTGGCATCAGGCGGTGGAGCGCTATTATCTCATCCGCACCGAACGCTTCGCGATTGAGCCGCGCGACCTGACGCAGGAGGAAAAAATCCATGTGCTCGGCTGGCGCTGGTGGAGCGCGGACGAGATCGCGGTCTCGCACGATCTGATCTTCCCCGAAGGGCTCGAGGCGCTGCTGCGAAAGGTCAGCACGTAGCGAGGTTCGCTGGCGCGAGCGTCTCAGACGCATTCCGCTCGCCTGTCATTCCCGACGCGCGTATGACGCGCGATCGGGAATCCAGAGCAAATCCAGCACTCCTGAGTCGGCTCTGGATTCCCGGTCAGGCCTTCGGCCTGCCGGGAATGACAGGCCCCGCAAATGGATCAACCGGATTTCGTAATTACTCACTTCGTCATGAAGACGTCTCTGCGCGGGAATTTCTCGAAGACCGAGGGGTCCTGCCCGAAATTCGTCGCGAGAATGTCGGTCGGATTGCCGGCGATCCATTGCGAGAGGTCGATCGTCTGGTAATGCGCGTTGTTGAAGACGATGAGCACGCGCACCGTATCGGTCCCGACATTTTCGAGCGAATGACCCATGCCCTGTGGGATATAGCCGACGTCGCCTTTCGAGAAGGTCTCCTGGCGCCAGCGGCCCTTTGACCCAAACAGCGTGACGCAAAGCTGTCCGCTCAGCACATATTGCCATTCGGACGCATTGGGGTGCCAATGCAGTTCGCGAAGCGCGCCCGGCTCCATTTCCAGAACGACGCCGGTCATCGTCGTCGAGATCGGGAATTGCGAGCCGTCGACGCGCCACTCGATTCCGCCGGGGAACGTCTCGAAGGGCTTCTGCGACAGAAGGCTGTATTTGTGGGTCAGCGGCGGCGGCTTCCATCCCTGCAACGGTCGCGCGGGGGTCTCCGGCGGATTATTGCCCCTGGCGAAATAGACTTCCTGCTTGGGGAAACTGTCGAAGGTCGACGCCGGAACGCCGAAATTCTTGGCGAGCAATTCCTTGGGGGCGTGGCCGAGCCAGTCGCTGATGCTGAATGTGCCGAATTCGGAGAAATAGCCGTTGTCGAAGACGAGGATGAAATGACACAGGTCTTTTCCCAGCGTCTCGATGACATGGCCGTGGCCGCGCGGAAAATACCAAAGATCGCCCGCCTCAAAGTCGTTGGTCTCAGAGCATCCCGCCGGATCGATGACGGTGGTGCGCACACGTCCCTCGGTGACGAAGCCCCATTCGGCGGCGGTCGCGTGCCAGTGCAGCTCGCGCATCACGCCCTGCTCCATGCGCATTGAAACGCCGGCGATATCCTTGGAGATCGGCAGCTGAGCGACGGTCGCTTCCTTGCCGTAGCTGGCGCCGTCGACGCGTCCTTGAGATTTTTCAAGCTCGAACTTGAACGTCGGCAGCTCGGCGCCCGAGGTCACGGGATCGGGCACATTATTATGGAAGCTCGTGTGTCCGCCTTCCGAGCTTATCGGGATCGTCAATGAGAACATTACCAGCCCCCGCTGTCCTGACTGTGTGTCGCAATCTCTCGCCGCATGACAAGCACATCGGCTGATTCTGAATCGCGACGGCTCAGCTTGCGAGCATGCCTGCTCGGACCGCGCGCGACAAGCCGCGGCTGCGGCGGCGCTCGCCCGCAGATGAAATTCTCCTGTCACGATTTACATTGGTGACAAAGGGAAGCCTTAAGGCGAAAATTTCTGGCCAAGAAGCGGCCTTCCCGGCCCTTGCCGAGAAGCGGCCCTTGCCAAGTAGATCCTGTGTCCGGCCGCCGCCGGCGCCTCGTGGAGACAAATGTGACGCCAGCGACGACCGCCAACGCGCCCGCTCCGCAACGCGGCGACATGCGCCGCTCCGTGCATGTGCCCGAAGGCGGCAGATTTCTCCGGCGGCTCTTCGTGTTTCTGGGTCCCGGCTATCTCGTCGCCACCGGCTATATGGACCCCGGCAACTGGGCGACGGCGCTCGCCGGCGGTTCGAAATTCGGCACGGCGCTGCTTTTCGTCGCGGTGCTGTCGAGCCTGATGGCGATCGTCC
>JALHNR010000052.1 GCA_022843525.1 Methylocystis sp.
CCTTCTTGAGAGGGCGATCGGGGCGGCAAACGGCCCGGCCCGGCAATGGCTTCAGGCCGACTATTTTCCGTCGGCGGCGAGCCGCCTTTACATCGCGAGGCAAAATAGCCGGCCTTGCGCCATCCTCCACTTCGTTCCGGCCCTTCGCTGCGCTTCGGGTGCAGGCCCGAACCGCCCGCCGCCTTTCGTCGCCATGAAGGCCGCGATGAGCGCGGTCGATCCGACCAAGGGAAGCGCACCCATGACGATCCAACACGACGCCGCCGACTTCGAGCCGCCGCATAGCTCATCCCCGACCGATCGCGTCCTCGCCGAACTCCAGCTCCATGGCTATCGCCCTTTCCAGGACGAACCCGACCCGAGACCGCTGCCCGATGCTGAAATCGTCGCTGGCGCCGTCGCCGATATCTTCGACGCCCTGATCGTGACGCTGGGCGACACCCGCCTCGAACCCGACCTCGAAGACCTGCTCTGGTCGAGCGTCAATCTCTTTCACCGCGCCGTCGCGCGCATCGAGCGCGAACTCGACGACAACGAGCAGGCGCAGCGGCGCGGGCAGAAAGAACAGGACGGCTCCGAAATCCGCTCGGTCGAATTGGAGCGCCTCACCGCCGAGGGGATCACGCTGATCGAGCGTCGGAACAGTTTTGAATTCTTCCGCGATTGTGCCGCCGAACAGTTCGAGCGCCAAACCGGATCATCCTGGCGTCCGCGCAGCGGATCGATGGTCAACCACCGCGCGCTGACCTCGGCCATGATCGACTCCAGAGACTTCCTTGCCGCCAAGCGCCGCGCCGAGACGCAAGTGCTGCTCCCCGCCGGACCGAAAATCGCCTTCACTGGCGGGTTCGACTTCAACGATCATCGCGCCATCTGGGATCGGCTCGACAAGGTCCACGCCAAGCACCCGGATATGGTGCTCCTGCATGGCGGCAGCCCGAAAGGCGCCGAGCGCATCGCCGCCAAATGGGCCGATCATCGAAAGGTTCCGCAGATCGCGTTCAAACCCGACTGGACGAAGCACGCCAAGGCGGCGCCGTTCAAACGCAACGACCAGATGCTCGACGTGTTGCCGATCGGGGTCGTCGTTTTCCCCGGCTCGGGGATCTCCGCCAATCTCGCGGACAAGGCCCGGAAACTGGGAATCCCGGTGTGGAAATTCCACGAGGGCGGCGCGTGAGCGGCGCTTTGCTCGAATGGCGCAGATTGACCCAAAGGAGACATGCCTAACAACAGTAATTAGAACACTTTCAGCGAGCCACTAGACTTCTAGCGGAACTAAAATTCAAGGAGTATCGGAATTTGTTGCGCCGGCTCCGTATTTCGTAATTTGCCCGAGCGAGTCCCGGTTTAATCGTTCAATTCGCATAAAGACGTATTAAATTGGGGATACCGAACGCGGTGAGTTCCAAGTTCGCAGCCGCCGTTGGCGTTACGATCCTGGATTTTTTCTGCTTCCAGTTTCTTGCGGGCTTCATATCTCTGTCGCTCCGAAAGCGTTGGGTCTTGCTGACCCGCAGGACAATTCATGTCGCGAGCAGTGCCATAATTGATGCAATTATTTTGCTGAGCCGTCGCTCCACCCGACGCCCATTGCACAACAATCGGCACAAGCGCCGTGACAATCGCCCCCATGATCAAGGCGATCCACCAAGGACGAGACAAAGGAACTTCCTGCATTGCTGCCCCCCTTAAGCGGACGACGACATCGCACCCAATCGCAAAATAATTGACGCATCCGCAGACTTCAAGGGAATGGGCAAAACCCCCTAATGAGCAAAACGCCAGAATTTTGGTGTTGCCACGCCTTCCGGCACCCCTCGAATCTCAGCGAGCCTGTCACTCGGGGGGCTTCTCCCTTGCAGTACAAGGAAAATATCGTTGATTAGGGATCTCTTGGCAGCGAACGTATCGTGATTCATTCCCAAGATTTCGTCCCCTATGGCGGTGACGTCGATAGCGTCAATTCCTTCGGCGATCGTCGGAATCCCGTCTATGACATCTCCAGCGCGCGGTCCTTGGGCAAGCTTCCTGGAGAAGAGCATCGCTTTGTCCGCCGACGACGCATAGAGCGTCATCCCAGCGACGATCCTCGAGACCTTGCCGGCGATTTGTCTGTACTGATCACGATCAACATCTGGCGCAGCCATGATTAGTTGTCCGATAACCTTGGGATCGACCGTCCGCGAATAGTTCGAAAGAGCGTCGAGGACTACAAAATTGCCCATGCTGTGCGCGACAACATGGACCTTCTCGATCCCTGTGTCCTTCTTCAGGAAGTCAATCAGCTCGATAAAGTGGGCTCTGGCAAAAAGTGCGCTATTATAGTCCCAGTTATACGCTAGCGCGTCAGCTGGCTCGTCGCCATGCGAAGGCCAGGAAAAAAACACAGCAGTTCCTTTGTACTTGAGGTCATAGACGATCTGTGCAGTGCGAAAGGCAGCGCTTTGGAACGAATTCCAGTAGCCGTGAACGAAGACCAGAGCTTCTTTGCTGCCCATGGCAGCAGCGGCTGTCTTCCATTGTTCCCGGTCAAGAATCGCAACGCTTTTCAAGATGAAATGCTTGTTCGGATCAGTGAGCTCCCTTTCATATGTAAAGGTTCTCCAATGCCATTCCATTTCGGGGAGATCGATTTTTCCAATTTTGTGGCCTTCGGGGACATGAACGCGCACCGCGCCAAACGTCAAGGTAGGCGATCTCTCCGATCCGAAGTCAATCGAGAACGGCTGAACTTTTCGAGCGCGGTCCGTCGCAAACAAAAGCTCAACAACCGATCCGAATTCCCGTTCGGAAGTAGGTGGGCCTAAATCCCTTCGGGCTTTTTCCGCCACCGCCTTTCGCTCGGCGGTTTTTTGAGCTTCTTCCGCTGTCGCGGCCTTTTCCTCAGCGGTCGAGTCGTTCAATTCGCATAAAGACGTATTAAATTGGGGATACCGAACGCGGTGAGTTCCAAGTTCGCAGCCGTCGTTGGCATTACGATTCTGGATTTTTTCTGCTTCCAATTTCTTGCGGGCTTCATATCTCTGTCGCTCCGAAAGGGTTGGGTCTTGCTGACCCGCAGGACAATTCATATCGCGAGCAGTGCCATAATTGATGCAATTATTTTGCTGACCGCGCGCGGCCTCGCGTGCGGCGTCTGCATCGGGCTCTTCGCCCCTTGGCGCTTCAGGGGGAATTGAAACTGTTCTTGGAGATGGCCCGCTACTAGAAACCCATACCCCAACAAGCGCCGCGACAATCGCGATAATTAGCGCACCGATCATAGTCTGAGAAAAAGGAGTTTCCTGCATTGCTCCCCCTTAAGCTTAGGCTAACCTCGCACCCAATTGCTTCGTCTGAGGACATTACGTAGCCGTGGCCTGCTGTTCAAGATCGACGTTGACAGCGAGCTTGGTCCTTTCAGGCTCAACCTAACTTTTCATTGGGTGCAGCCGCACTCAACACCGCTGCATCGTTGGTGTCACCAGAATCGTCTGCACATGGCGCATTGCTGCAATTTGAGCGCCACCTATTTCTCATAACGCCGTTTTGCTTCTTTCGATTGGGAGACGGCCATGTGCAGGCATGCGTGGTTTCCCCGCCAGCAAATCGTTTGGTCACGCACCATTCATCGCCTCCCGCTCAGCGTTCACCATCCCGCTCTCATTGGCGCAATCCTTGGTCCGGCCCATGGCCTGACGCCATCAACCCGTGAAGGGTCCGCTACGCGAGCGTGCGGCCTCTCCGGCTTCGCCTTCGAGGTGATTGCGGCCATGGGCCGGACACATCGGGCGCCTGTCGCGCGGGGATGGTCCCCGCCTCAAAGACGGGAGCCGAAAAATGTCTCAAGCCCTTTCTACCGCTTACGCCTGCGGCTGGAGCCTCGCCACCTCGCTCATGACCTGCGTCGTCGTCTTCCGCGCCGGCGACGACGATTTCGGCGTCATGACGACCGCCGAATATGACGGCGATCCCGAGATCGTGATCCACGAATATGATCCCTGGGAGTTCGATCTCCTCCAACCCTGAACGGGCGCCGAACACTCCGATCGGAGCGAAAATCCTCACCGGATTTTCGCTCCCGCCATGAACGACCTTCGGCTATACTTCGTGATGCGCCGAGGCGGAGGTGGGAGGCGCGACCGTTCGACTACGTTACGGAGACCACCATGCTCATCATCGGCATCATTCTCGGCTTCGCCGGCCTCGGTTATCTCTGCTGGCTGTTGTTCGCGCTCGCGGTCTATGCTTTGCCGTTCTTCGCCGGCGTCAGTGCGGGACTCGCCGCCTTCCACAGCGGCTCGGGCCCAGTCGGCGCGATCGTCGTCGGCTTCAACGCAGGGGTCGTTACGCTCGTCGTCGGGCAGATCGCCTTCGCAGCTGTCCGATCGCCGCTTATGCGCGCTGCGATCGCTCTCCTCTTCGCCGCGCCGGCCGCCGTCGCCGGCTATCATGCGACTCTCGGCCTCGTCCAAATCGGCGCGCCATCTCCGGACTGGTGTGAAATTCTTGCTGTGATCGGCGCCATCGTGGTGGGAGGGACGGCCTGGGCGCGCATGATGCTCTTGGCCCCGCCGAATGTTGGGCGGCGTGTCGTGGCTGGCTTTACTCCACAGCCATTTGCGTCGGCGTTTAGAGACGGGTGAACACTCGCCTCGTCATCTCTTGCAAGGCGTTTCGAGCGAGTGTCTGGTCGTCGAGCGTGACAGCGACGGAGCGATCCTTCACGGCATTTCGATCGAAGAACCGCGACCTCTCTTGCAGTCGGAAACGTCGTGAGCCGCGATCCGAGCGCTGTCCTCCGCTGGTTCGGAGATGCGGGGACCGCCTTTCTGCACGCCAGCGTTTCTTTTCCTTCGCACGGAACGCCGGGCGTCTTGTGCGGAGTGCTCGATCTCCACCAAGTCTCCTGTTCTGGAACGCTGTCCGGCCGAGCGCGACCACCGAGGCCTCACTTATGGCTTGATCTGGCCGAAGGACGGCTGCGCCTCGATCGCCTTAGACGCAACGGCTGCACATCGACTTTTTTCCCCTGACGCCCGCGGCGTCATTCCTCGCGAAACAAGAAACTCGCTGCTCCGCCGTCCTCCGCTTTGCTTCGGCCCGCGAGCGGGTGCGTCGCCGATCACCTTCGGCCTTGCGATCGCCATCGAGGCCGCGATGGGCGCGAACTCGAAGACAGCAGATCACAGGAGAACTATCATGGCGAACATCGGCTCCTTCAAGAAGTCCGGCAACGAGTTCCAGGGCGAGATCGTGACGCTCAGCGTCCAGGCCAAGGGCGTCCGCATCGTCTCCGAAGCCAACCGGGCCAACGACAACGCTCCGAGTCACCGCGTCTATGTCGGCCGCGCAGAGATCGGCGCCGCCTGGTCGAAGCGCTCGAACGAAGGCCGCGATTATCTCTCGGTCAAGCTCGACGATCCGAGCTTCAACGCTCCGATCTACGCCAACCTCTTCGACGACGAGGACGGCGAAGGTTACACCCTCATCTGGTCCCGCACTCGTAAGCCGAACGGCGACTGATCCCGAACCAACGCCCCGCCCGAAAAATCGGGCGGGGCGTTCGCGTCGAGCGCCCATAGCTTCGGCCAGATTGCATGGCGATATCCTCGGTTCGTTCGCAAGTGAACCAAATGCTCGCCGAAATCGGCGTTCCGACTTTCACATTTTCCGCCGAGCCGGCTTTGCGCTCTTGCGGATCGCCGATTTTGCGCCTTTCCGATTGTCTGCTCGGCGCGACAATAGCTTTGCATCGGGCTTTCCGCGCTGCGCCTGTTCGGTCAGCACCTCGTCGTGGGGCATCACCAGCGCGACGTGCTCGACGCCGAGCGCTTGCGACAGCTCGAAGAGCGTCACAATCGTAGGATTGCGGCGGCCACGCTCCAAATCGCTCAGATATTGCTGGGTGAAACCCGAGCGCTCGGCGAATAGCTCCTGCGTCAGGCCCTTTTCGAGCCTGATGCGTTTCACATTCCGTCCCACCAGCCGCCGCATGTCCATGCGGACAGGCTGGACCGCTACACACTTTGAGGTTTATCTACTATAATATGTATCGACACTTTCTGGACGCGTCGGCGAGCTTCCGCCGGGATTATGGGATACAGTAGAAGCGAAGCGGCGCGTGAATCGAGGAGCACGACATTCGTGAACCCTTTTGACTCCGCGCCGGTCGAGGACGTTGCGCCCTCCGAGCTGCATCTGACCGATTACGATCACAAGCATGTCGCGATCTATTTGCGGCTGCTCGACGCTGCCGAGGAAGGCGCCGCGTGGGAAGAAGCCGCTCGCATCGTGCTCGGCGTCGACCCGGGTCGCGAGCCCGAACGCGCTAAACGCGTTCACGATACGCATCTTGCGCGCGCACGATGGCTCTCTGCGCAAGGTTATCGCGATTTTCTGCGGGGGCGTTCCTGAAGCAATGTCGCAAAATCCGCGAGCATATTTTCCTCGTCGTTGGTGCGACGAGAAAATTGATCCTTCCCGGCCGAAACGAGCGCAAATGCGGTTCCCCATAAATTCGTAAATCTGGCTTTGTGGCGATTCTGAGAAGCAGGAACCCGCTTCTCAGGCATGACCCAAGCCGAATCAAGCATTTGCGATTGCCAAATATCGACATGATTCTTCGCAACCATTACGAGCAACTGCATCATTGTGAGAAAATCCATGTCGATCAAAGATTGGCGCTCGCCGAGCGCGTACGAATATACGCGAGATTTGAATTCGGTCGGTGTCGCTTGGGAATTCCTACGCCGTAACCCCGACTATCGCGCCGACTATGCGAACGCTCGAATTCGAGCCGCTCTCGAGACCGGCGCTGCCGGTCCCGAGCGGCGCTGGGGGTTGCGATTTCGCGGTTGATCCCGCGCTCCGGGCAATCGACGCAGATATCTTCTGGCTTCCCGATTTCCGGACGAGCGTTGTCATTCTCACGGCGACGCCAGCCGAAGCCGCCGCGCTGACATTCGCTCCGTCCGATTGGCCGAACCTGCGCGCCCGCCGCGCCGAGCATGACGGCGAACATCTGATCCTGAGATCGGGTCACGAGGAACATCAGCTCTGGCTGCCCGATCCACCGCAGGAGGGAAGCTCACTCGCGGCCATCATTCCACTCGACGAAGCGACCCCCCAACGCGCCGACGCCGCCATGTATTTTTGGCGTCATACAACGGGTCAGCAACCGCGCGCCGGTCCTCCGGGACACCGGCGCAGATTGCACATCGGCAACGCACTACGGGCGCTCGATGGCCATTTGAGCGGCGCGACCTATCGCGCCATCGCCGAGAGCCTGTTCAGCCCGGCTCGGATCTCCGCCGAACCCTGGAAGACCGCATCCGTCCGCGACGCCACGATCCGTCTCGTCCGCAATGGCCTCGCTCTCATGCGCGGCGGATATCGCAATTTCCTGCGCCGATAAATCCGCAACTGAACTCGGAAACACATTCGTGAGGGGGGTGGCGATTTCGACGCCCCCAACTTCACCATCCCTCCTGCCGGCACTTCTCCGCCACCGTGATCGATAACAGCCCCCAACATTCGGCGGCTTTCCTCAGCATCACGGAGGCTCCTTCATGTCCGCCGCAGCCACCCAGCTTCCGCCACGCTACCTGCGCACGCCCGAGGCCGCGCGCTTCTTGGGTCTTTCTGGCCGCACGCTCGAAAAGCACCGGACCTACGGCACGGGCCCCCGTTATTCCAAACTAGGCGGCCGCGTCGTCTATCGGCTCGAGGATTTACAGGCCTGGGTCGAACTCGGCGCCAAGGCTTCGACCTCCGATCCTGGCGTCGGAAAAGTGCTGCCCGCCAAGCGTCATGCCGCCATCTCGCCGGCCTTCGTCGGCCAACCGCGTCGCTGAGGTTCCGGGGCGTGGCCATGATCGCGATGCACCGCCAAAGCCGCCAAAAAAGCATTGAGCGAGAGCAGCTCGAACTCTTTCGCGCGCTTCCCGGCGACCTCGCTCCGCGCGACGCGCAGGACCTCATGGCCTATCCGTTTTTCAGCCTGGCGAAGTCGCGCCGCACGACGCCGATCGATTTCAAGATGGGCGCGATAACCATCAAGGTCGAGGCGACGCCGGAGCACGGCATGGCGACCATCTGGGACGCCGACGTGCTGATCTGGGCGGCCTCGCAGATCGTCCAGGCCCGCGACGCGGGGCTTCGCACCTCGCGGCTGATGGCGGCGACGCCATACGAAATCCTCACCTTCATTGGCCGCGGCTCCAGCGTCCGCGACTATCACCGGCTGAAGGCCGCGCTCGACCGGCTGCAATCGACGAGCGTGGCGACTTCCATTCGCCAGCCGATCGAGCGCCGTCGCCATCGCTTCTCCTGGATCAATGAATGGAAAGAGACCGCCGACGCCAACGGACGGCCGCTCGGCGTCGAACTGATCCTGCCGGACTGGTTCTATGCAGGCGTCCTTGACGACGCCTTGGTGCTCACCATCGACCGCGCCTATTTCGCGCTGACAGGCGGTCTCGAGCGCTGGCTCTATCGACTGGTGCGCAAACACGGCGGCCAGCAGGACGGCGGCTGGAGCTTCGATTTCAAGCATCTCCACGCGAAATCCGGCACGCTCTCGCCGCTCAAACATTTTGCCTTCGATCTGCGCGACATCGTCCGCCGTCAGCCGCTGCCGAACTACCGCCTCACCATCGAACGTGGGCGCCTCGGCATCGAAGTTCTCGTCTTCGCGCCCATCCCAATCGATCCGCTGGAGCGCGCCGCGCGCCGTCTCGATCCCTTCCTCCAGCCTGTGGATAAGCTGTGAAACCCTTCGTGCTATCGGGGACCGACACTATCGTGCCATCGGGGACCGTATCCTCGTGCTATCGGGGACCGAAATGCTCGCTAACTCATTGCAGCACAACCAATTCCGGCGCTCCTAACTGTACTAACTTAGAATCCTTCGGATTCTTTCTAACGGATCGCGCCGAAATCCACTTTGTGGACAACCGGCAAAATCGCCGCCGGAGCGCGTCATGATCGTCGCGCTCCTCAACCAGAAGGGCGGCGTCGGCAAGACCACTCTGGCGCTGCATCTCGCCGGTCGTTGGGCCGCTCAGGGCCAACGCGTCGTGGTCATCGACGCTGACCCGCAAGGCTCGGCGCTCGATTGGTCCGAGCAACGGGCAAAAGAAGGGTTTCCAAGGCTCTTTGGCGTGATCGGCCTCTCACGCGACACTTTGCATCGAGAAACCCCTGAAATCGCCCGTAGCGCCGATCATGTCGTCATCGACGGGCCCCCGAGAATCGCGGCGCTCTTGCGCTCGGCGCTGCTCGCCGCCGATCTTGTCCTCGTTCCGGCCCAACCCTCGCCCTTCGACGGCTGGGCGTCGGGTGAGATGCTGAAGCTCATCGACGAGGCGCGCATCTTTCGTCCCGAACTCGTCGCCCGCTTCGTTCTCAATCGCTGCCCGGCGCGCACGATCATCGCTCGCGAGACCGCACAGGCGCTCGCGTCCCATGAGCCGCCAGTGCTCGCGTCGCGCATCGGTCAGCGCGTCGTCTTCGCTGACGCCGCGCGCAGCGGACGCTTGGTCGCGGAAACTCCGAACGGCGCCATCGCGGCCCGCGAGATCGCCATTCTTGCCTCCGAACTCGAGAGGCTCGCATGACGACAGACCTCAAATCTCGACCCGGCTTCGCCGCGCGCCCGAGCGATCCGGACGCCTGGGTCAAGACGGCCAAAAAGCCTGATCGGAGCGCTCCCGCGAAAGGCGATCAATTCACCGCGCGCCTGACCATCGATGTCACGCCCGACCTGCGCGGCCGCATCAAGATCATCGCGTTCCGGCGTGGCGTCACCGTCGCCGACATGCTGCGCGACATGCTCGCACGCGAATTTCCCAATGACGATGGAGGCAAGACATGAACTCCAAGACTCCGGTCGCCAGATTGGCGGTCGAACATGCTGTGCCTCCGCTGACGCGCGTCGAACTGACCTTCGTTCCAAAGCGTATCGAATATTGGATCAGGTTCGGCCGCATCGCCGAAGACCGGGTTCTCGATCGCCGTCGGCGCGTCGTCAGCTTTGTAGCGGGCAGCATCTTCGCATTCGTCCGCTGGGCGTCGAACGAACATGGCACGATCATTTCGCGCGTCGACATCCTGCGCGCGGTATCGCCGGGCGAAGCTTTTTCGACCGTCCCGTTCGTCCGCCCCGGTGGCGACATTCTGCTACGCATCACCGGTTGGGCCAAGGTCGAACGCGTGCTGCAAGCAATCGATGCCGTCGAAGCGCTCGGCGTCGACCCAATCGAGACTGCGCCCGATCACTGGCGGCACGTCCACAACCGGTTGACCGCCGGCGAGGAGCCACGACCCTACACGCTGCAACGGCACAACGCGTGGCTGCGGCGGCGCGAGGTCGAGCGATGATCGGCCGCGGCGTCATGCTCGTCACCATGGGCCTTGGAATCTCCGCAGCCGCGCTTCCGCAGCAGAGCGACCGGTCGCCGTGGTTGGTCTGGAATGTCAGCGGCAGCGTGCCTATCGGACTCTATGCCGTTGCGCCAGCGGGCGAACTCCACGTCACGGATTTGATGGTCGTCCGACCGCCGGACGCGATAGCGAACTTCCTCGCCGACCGCGGTTATCTGCCGCGGGGGGTGCCGCTCCTGAAACGTATTTTGGCGCTTCCCGGACAGACGGTCTGTCGGCAGAACCTGCTCATCACAGTCGATGGCGTCGTAATGGGCGTGGCGCGCGAGCGCGATCATCTTGGTCGCGCGCTGCCCGTTTGGCAGGGCTGCCTGATCATAGCGGCGGGAAAAATTTTCCTCATGAATTGGCAGTCCGAGAACTCGCTCGACGGGCGTTATTTCGGGCCATTGCCTGTGGCTTCGATCATTGGCCGCGCCAAGCCATTGTGGACCGACGAGGAGGCCCGCGAGCAATGATCCTGCCGTTTTCCTGCGGACGACTCGTCATTTCTCGGCTCGCCCCCCGGTCGAACAATTCGTCCTTTGCGGCGCGGATGCGATCGTTACGAATGACGACCTACGCAGTCCTAACGATTGCTTCGTCGACGCTCCTAGACAACGACATTGCCTGCGCCAGATCTGCGTCGTCGCACTCGTCAACGACGGCAAGCCACACCAACTCTCACTTCGTTGCCTTCGTTGCGGAAGCATCGACGCGCTTCGGCGTTCCAGCTCACTGGATACGCGCCATGATGCATGCGGAGAGCTATGGCGATGTTCGGGCAGTGTCACCCAAGGGCGCTATCGGGCTGATGCAAATCATGCCGGCAACCTACACCGAACTACGCTCTCGTCACGGCCTGGGCACGGACCCATATGATCCGCACGACAACATCCTGGCTGGCGCCGCGTATATCCGCGAGATGCACGATCGTTACGGGTCGCCGGGGTTTCTTGCCGCCTACAATGCCGGTCCCGCGCGCTACGACCGTCATCTGGCGACAGGTCGAGAACTGCCCGCCGAAACGCGAGAATATGTCGCGAAACTCGCGCCGATGATCGAGCGTGGACAGATCGAGAGCGGTAACGTCGCCGGCCCGAAGCTCTTCGCCGGGAGCCAAGCGCCGCTCTTCGTGGAGCGCGTCGAGAGCAAATCGGCTGACGAGCGTCCGTCATTCGACTCGCCGTCGAAACGCACACAGAGCATCCGTCGAATTGTCGATTTGTCCGCGCTCGTACCGCAATCGCGCGACCTATTCGCCCGCCGCGCAAGCGCAAATTCTTCCCGATGAAGCTGATCGCACTTTGTCGCGACCTGTCGAGCGCGGTCGCACATTCGACAATGATTGACGGAGAGCAAGGATCGATGGGTTTCGGATGGCTAGATAAAAGCGCCTCTCCGGTCGCAATCCAAGCCCCTGACAGGGCTTGTCTTTCTCCGTGCCGGTCGGTCGGGTCGCGTGCCGCTCCAAGGCATATGATCCATTATTTCAACGATGTTTTCGGCACTGTCCGCCATCTCCTTCATTTCGGCTCGCGACAATGAGCGGCGCCGGCGAGGATTTCCGCGTCCGGCCCGGGCGAATTCGCAGCACCCGCGCCGGGAAGTCGAAGAGCTTCATCAACCAGGTGCTGCGCGCCGCGAAGAAGGCTGGCCATCAAGCTTCCCAGGCCGGCGAGGGCAAGCACACGGGTCTGGGTCGTTCGACCTTCGGCCGAGGCCGGATCGCCTTCAGTCGCACCCGCCTGTTCTCGACCAGTCGCCGCGTCGTGGTGAAGGCGCGGATCGCGCGCCATCAGGGTCGCGCCTTCCGCTCCGCGCCGATGTCTGCGCATCTTTCCTATCTTAAGCGCGAGGGCGTCACGCGCGACGGCGAGAAGGCGCGCATGTTCGATGCCGAGACCGATCGCGTCGATGATGCCGCTTTCGCCGACCGCACCAAGGACGATCGGCATCACTTCCGCTTCATCGTCTCGCCCGAAGACTCCGCCGAGATGACCGATCTCAGAGCCTTCACCCGAGACCTGGCCCGGCAGATGGAAGCCGACCTTGGGACGAAGCTCGATTGGGTCGCCGTCGATCACTGGAACACCGACAATCCGCATGTCCACCTGTTGGTGCGCGGCGTCGATCAGACCGGTCAGGACCTCGTGATTTCCCGCGACTATATCAGCCGGGGTCTGCGCTCCCGGGCCGAGGAGCTTGTGTCGATCGAACTCGGCCCCAAGCCAGAGCACGATATCCGCTCCGCGCTCGAGCGGGAGGTCGGCGCCGAGCGCTGGACGCGGCTCGATGCGGAGATCCGAATGGCCGCCGACGAGACTGGCTATATCGACCTGCGGCCCGACCATACCGGTTCGACCGATCCCGAAATCCGCCGGCTCATGGTCGGCCGGATTCAGCATCTGGGGAAGATGGGGCTCGCCGCGCCAGCCGGCCCCGGCGAATGGATGGTCGGGCTCGAGGCCGAGCGCAGTCTGCGCGATCTCGGCATGCGCGGCGACATCATCAAAACCATGCACCGCGCCCTCACAGAGAAGGGCTTCGACCGCGGAATCGGCGACTATGTCATCGACACGGGATCGGCGGCCTCGCCGATCATCGGCCGGCTGGTCGACAAGGGCCTGCATGACGAATTGACCGGGGAAGCCTATGCCGTGATCGACGGCACGGATGGCCGCGCTCACCATGTCCGTTTCCGAGGTATCGACGCCTTCGAGCATTCTCCGCCGATCGGAGGCATCGTCGAGGTGCGCCGATTCGGCGGCGCCGACGACCAGCAGCCAACGCTGGTGCTGGCCAACCGCTCGGACATCAACCTCGCCCAGCAGGTGACGGCTCCGGGGGCGACCTGGCTCGATCACCGCCTCGTCGAGCGTGAGCCGATGCCGCTCTCCATGGGCGGTTTCGGACGGGAGGTCCGCGACGCGATGACGGCTCGGGCCGAACACCTCGCCGAGGAAGGGATCGCCCGCCGGCAGGGCCAGCGCATCATCCTTCAGCGCGACCTGCTCGATACCCTGCGGCGACGTGAGCTGGATGCGGTTGGGGCCAAGCTATCGGCCGAGATGGGATTGCCCTACACTCAGGCTGCGGCTGGCAAGCATATCGCTGGCACCTACCGTCAGCGCCTGACGCTGACTTCCGGCCGGTTCGCCATGATCGATGATGGGCTGAGTTTCCAGCTCGTGCCCTGGTCGCCATCGCTGGAGAGGCAGCTCGGCCGGCACGTCGCCGGCGTGGCAAAGGACGGTTGTGGGATTGAATGGGGTTTCGGGCGGAGGCGCGGGTTAGGATTGTAGCCCTCTCCGTATGGGCAAGCGCCGGTAGATTTTGGACAAGATAAGGTGGTCTAATGATTGATCCGGGTTCGTATTCTGGAGCGCTCGACGGCGAAGACGATCGTGCAGAGCACGCGTTCGCCCCAGCGGGCCGGGTGATACCTTGCGAGGCATGGAGTCTCGGCCCATGAAGTCGGTGCGGATGCGTGCGGGGCACAGGCAAATGACCGAAGTTGAACATATTTCTATCGTCGTCCAAGACGATTTTCTTGCTCGTCAGACGCGTGCAAAGCCGATCCCCGCATTGGCCGAGTTGATATGGAATGGACTTGATGCGGACGCCAGCAAGATTGATGTCGAGTTTGCCCACAATGATCTAGCCGGTGGCCTTTCAAAGATCGTCGTTTACGACAATGGAAACGGTTTCCCCCGGACCGATGCCAAGGTCTTGTTCGGTAATCTCGGCGGATCCTGGAAGCGTGTGACCCACCAAACAAAGACCGAAAGGCGCATGGTCCACGGGCAGGAGGGACGAGGACGATACAAGGCCTTTGCCATCGGCCGATCGGTATCCTGGAAAGTCTGCTACCAAGCGGCGGAAGGAAATCGTGCCTTCGAGATCAGGCTCCTGGACTCCGATCTGAAGGACGTCAGCATCGGCGAGGACGCACCTGCACCCGACCAAACACCCGGTGTGATGGTTCAAATTGACGACATCCACCGCGACTACAAGGTTTTCGGAAGTGCAGAAGGATTGCAGGAACTCGCTGAGACTTTCGCCCTCTATCTTATCAACTACCGCAAGGTCGTGATCTCAATCGCTGGCGAACGCCTCGATCCGGAAACTGCGATCGCAAGTCAGCACAAGGCTTCATTACCGCCAATTACGGGTGCAGACGGCACAGTGTACGCGGCGGCGCAATAATCGGCCATTGAGCGGCGCATATTGCGGCCGCGTGGCGGCGTAAAACCCGGCCAGTTTTAGGCTGACTTCCCGAACATTGATTCGGGAGGGTGGCCGGGG
>JALHNR010000053.1 GCA_022843525.1 Methylocystis sp.
CCCGCCGGGAACCGCGGCGCCGTAATACTCGCAGCATCGCGCCGCCCGGCGCACATGACGCCGATGACAATACGTCGCCTTCTCGACCGGCGCGCTCAGCCCGACGCTTTCCGGGCTGACGAGGCTGACCGGCGCGGCTGACGCCGCCACCGCGAACGCGAGCGCTGCGCACCCACAAAGAATTGAGAGTTTTGTGACGCCCATGACTCACCTCCCCTTCGGCCAATCAACGCCACCGCCGACATTCAAGGAACAGCCGAAGTGATGGTCAACAACGCGAGAATTAAGGGATTCGTTCCAGCTTGGCCGAACGCCTTTGTCAGGAGCCATCTTGGCTGAGACCAGCAAAAAGCTGGGGGTGGGCGGCTTGTCGAAACTGGTTATGGTTGGGCCATGTCCATTCAACTCGCTGTGGCGGTCCGCAGTAGCGTTCAAGAGTTCCTAGGTTACGCACGATGGCAAGGACGAGTTGCCCGAACGTTGTCCGCCATCCACCGCGGTAATGAGTGGAGTCAAAGCGTTGCGCCAATTGCATGTTGCCATTGATCGCCTGGCGCGCTTCCATAATCCCCAAACAAACCAGAGACAGTTGCAGTTCGTTGCTCAAATAACGCAGATGAAGACATCGTGCTATTCGCGCCAGGACGCCGCGAGCATGTTATGGATCTCCCGGGCGGAACTGTCTCGATGCGCCGGGCGGGACGTATCAGCACGCTCCAAGCACCGTGGACTGATCAACGGCGCTCTTCGCGCGCCCGAACCTTTCGTCTATGTGACAACGAAAGTTGTTGAAGCCTTCGGGTTCGCAAGCTTGCGGAATTATCCGCTCGAAGACGAAGTTTCTTGGAGCGGCCGAGCCACGAAGCTCATCTCGATGATGTTCTTCGCATCAGCGGCATCGTCCAGACATGACTATGCTGTATCGCTCGAAGCATCGCCTTTGTCGTGCGGACGCGCCCCTGAAGTATTTGACCATAATATATCCTGATGGACGGCCTCCGATGGAGCCATCAAACTCCGGGAACCAAACATCTACTGATTTCTTAAACTCGCGGCGATGAGTTCGCCGTCTCGTATCGCTCTGCCACCCGCTGTAGTGCGCAGACCCTCTTTTCCAATTGCGGGAACCTTACGCGTCGCGCCGGGTTGCGCTTACGAAGCAAGCGGACGCGACCGCGCCGCTCCAGATTTCAGCTCGAGGAGCCGACGATGATCCGCCGGGTCGCTTACGGTAAGGCGGTCTTCGCCGGGATGGCCGGAGCCGTCGTGCTCGAGTTCGTCGCGCGGCTGATGATCCTGGCGGGGGCGACGTTTTTCGATGTCGTCGGTACGCTCGGCGCTTTGGCGCAGCCTTACGTCAGCGGACTGGCGGCTTGGACGATCGGCATGGCGCTGCACCTTACGGTCGGCGCGCTCTTCGCCGTGTTCTACGCCTTCTTTTTCTGGTCGACCCTGCCCCTCCGGCCGATGTTTCAGGGGCTCGCATTTGCGCTCATCCCCATGGTGCTGGCGATCATCGTCATGCGGCCGCAGTTCGAACTGATGAACCCGTTGCTCGCTACAGGCGAACTGCCTCCCTCGGGCCTCTTTGGCTTGAGTGGCGGCGTTAGCGGGCCGATCTCGATAGCGGCTGGGCATATGATCTGGGGCGCGACGCTGGGCCTCCTCTATGTCCGCCCTGTCGGCTACCCTAGCGACAAAAATCCAGAGCTGGTGTCCTCGCGGCGCCCCAAAGCGATCCGCCCGGCAACCGATATCGATGATACGCCGGCGACGGGGTTCATGTCCGCCACCGGCGTCGAATGCAGCTATCCCACGCTCGACCGCGGACGCTGGCGCATGGACGAAATGGACGCCTGCGGGCACTACCGCTATTGGCGCAAAGATCTCGAACTCGTTCGGCAGCTAGGCATTCGCTATCTCCGCTACGGCCCGCCGCTGCATCTGACGAACCCAGCGAGGGGTCGCTACGACTGGGGCTTTCCCGACGAGGTCGCCGGGGAGATGCGTCGAATGGGCGTCGTTCCGATCATGGATCTTTGCCATTTCGGCCTGCCGGACTGGCTCGAAAACTTTCAGAATCCGGAGACGCCGCAGGCGCTCGCCGATTACGCGCGCGCTTTCGCTCAGCGCTACAACTGGGTCCGCTTCTACACGCCAGTCAACGAGATGTACGTGTGCGAAACTCAGCGCGCTTTAGGATTATGGAACGAGCAAACCCGCGACGAGCGCGCCTTCGAGACTGGGTTTTCGCAGTTTTGCTTACTTCGGACTTGCCGAGCATGGTCACACCCTGATTTCGACATATCCGAAACAATGGACCACGCGCTATTTGAGCCAACGCTATGATCTTATCGATCCGGTTCTCATCCGCGCGCGCCGCGACCGTGATCCTTTTCGATGGAGCGGCCCGCAGATGGCGAAGGGTCGGGGAGATCAGGTCCAGCGGTTTTTCGGCGAGGCGGCGCAGTTCGGAATAGAACGAGGCGTCACCATTCCAATTCCGGCGGGCTTCGATCGGTTCGCCCTTCTCACTTTCACGGCTGATAAGCATGGTCCCGACCTTGACGAGAAGGCTGCGAAGGCAAGGGACATTTTGCAACTCATGGGCATGTATTTTCATGCTCATGTCGAAGCCGCGTTGAAGCTTCCCGTGAGCCTTGATCCGTCGTCGCCTTTGAGCCAACGCGAGTCGGAATGTCTCGCTTGGACCTCGCGCGGCCGCACCATGGGTCAAATCGGCAAGATCCTCGGCGTTAAGACGCGCACCGTCACCTTTCATCTCGACAGCGCGCGCCAAACTTGACGCCGAAAACGCCGCGCATGCAGTGGCGCTGGCGTTGAGGCGTGGACTGATTCCCTAGCAAGCAAGGCGAAGGGGAGTTCGTGGCGACAGGCGAGCTGGTAGCTACGCATCGGTGCAAAATCGAGTGATGCAAGAGACAGACGCCCTCGCTGTCTCTCCTGCGGATCACTCTTCCGGACTGTCGCCGGCTTCCTTTATTTCCAAATAGGTCGCCTCGGGAATTGGGAGGTAGCCTAATGCGTCGTCGAAGGCGGCAAGAGTCGCGAAAGCGGATTTCAACTCCGCCGTCGCTTCGCTCATTGCGAGGCGGATGTTGTGGAGCCGAGAAATGGCGTCGTGCCCAGCTCCGAGGAAATTCGATTTCGCCATCGAAGCGGCGGGATCGGAAGTCGACTTTTCGACCCGACCGCGCCATTCGACGAGCGTTTGGTGCGCCCGCGCCTCTTCTTTTTCCAACGCTTCGACCCTGGCGAGCGCTTCGCGATAACGGAGCAAGGCTTCCAGAGCTCTCTTTTCGAGATCCGCATCTCGCCCATGCGCTCACTTCTCTGACCCGCCGAGAAGCGCCACTTACAGCTTGAATCCGTAAAAGGAACTTTAACGCTTCGCTTGGGCCTCGACTGCAGGCCTAACCGTCGCGAGGTGGGCCTTCGTCATCGAGCGCGATGAAAAAACTATATTTCGTTCGCGAAACAAAGAGCACAACCGATTCCGAGGAACTGCGCACGAGGGAAATGCGAAAATTTCCTGCGGCAAAAAGCACTTTGAGACGCTTGATGTCGATTATGATGTGCTGACTTCTTTAGTAGAGGTAAGGATATAGTTGCACGACCTCTCAAACTCGGTATTCATTATTGTCGGCGCGCGGACGAAGCGGTTTCTTTCCGGTATCTGCACACCATTCGACATTACCGCGCTTGATCCAGAAATGAGCGTAAGTTCCATCGTGCTGCCAGATCGACGGATGGATTGAAGGGCGCCCGAGAGAATCGAGGGTGACTTGCCAGCGCGGGCGGCGTTTCGCCATGAGCGATAGCTGGATGATTTCCTTTTCGTCGGCCGGCGATCGGAAGCAGGCCCATTTTTGATAGCCTTTCCCGCCCACAATATAGAGAAAGCCTTTCTTGAGTGAGTCTGGCGCAGGACGATCGGTAGCGAATCGCGCGATATAATCCGGCGGGGAAATGATCCGCAGCCAAACAAGAAGCGACCGCCAGAACGTTCGCAGCGCATCCATCAGGCGATCCTCCCGAGGAACGGTTCAGTATCTCCTTTGCCCCAGACGCCATCACCGGAGCAAACCGCGCACGCCGGCCCGGGTTTATGGCCCGGCCTGCGGTCTTCGCTTAAATGAAATTTCCGCACACGGTTTTGCGCGCCGCCCTCCGGTCCCCTGAAGCCTTGCAGGCGGTGAATCATTTCATTCACGCCCATGCAGGCAAGTTCGGTCGTGAAGGTCACAACGGCCGGCGCCGGGTTGCCCTCGCCGATCACGTAGGACTCGGCTTTGCGCCGTTCGTATTCATCCGGTTCCGAGCGCCTCATCGTTTCGGCGCGCGCGATTTCGGGATTAATGACGCCCCGGCACAACAAGCATGTATGGCCGGTGGCGATCACGGTCACGCGGCCGTCCAACGCCTTGACCGAGGGTGGCGTGCCGCGATCTACATCGATCGCAAGGCCGATATCGATAACCGGTGTCAGGTAGTAATAGGCAAATCTGTTCAGGAATAAACGGCCTTCATGATCGTCCGTGCAGCCGAAAATGATGTCGCAGGACCGCAACGAATTCCGGCATTGTGGATCGCCGACCCATGCCTCTATCGGAACGACCTTAACGCCGAGGCCCATTTCGGAAACTGTGCGCGCCAATACCTCGACCTTCGGCCGCATGGCATCCGCATCAGCCTGACAAGAACCATGTAAGCGGTTTAAATTCGTTTGATCGACGATGTCGTTGTCGACAAAGAGCAGATGTCCGACGCCGAGTCGTGCAAGAGACACCGCTACGGCGCTGCCTGTCCCGCCGCAGCCGACGATTCCGATTCTTAATTTTCGTAAATCGTGGTTGAGGGCATCTCCGAACGCCAATGCCTGACGATTAAAGGACGGGACAGACGCATCCGCGCCGCGGCCTTCGTAATGGAGAGTCCAGCGTTCGCCAAAAATGCGGATAAGGCGGAGCGGCGCATGAGCGCCGTCGAGGGGCCGCAGCCACACTCGTCCAGCGATCTGCAAGTCCGCGGTAAGGATCATGCTAAGAATGGTGCTATCGGGGCCATTGCGGTTGACAGCAAGCCGCGCGAGGTCAGGCTCGTTCGCATCATCCTGTTCCGAGAAGCGAGTCATGCCAGAGGGATGATTATGCACAACAGCCACGACCTGTTCGTTCGCCTTGGCCTCTTTCAGGGCGCGGACGAACGACGCCGTGCTCCATGTCACAAGATTCGGGGTGGATTCCAGTACATGGTCGTCGGGAACGGGAATGACTTTCGCTGAAAGATATTTCCTGTGCGCCTGCCGATCCCACGGATCATGTCGGATTGACGCGACATTGCAGAGAACGTATGCCGCGTGTTCGCAGCCTTCTTCGCGCAGAAGATGATTTCGCAACTGCGTCAAATGCTCGTCGCGCAATGTCAGGCTATAAGTGGTCATGCCGCGATTTCCAGCGCGTGGTCGATGCGCTTAATCACCGTCCAGACTCCGTCGACGCCCGGTCGCCAGTCGTTATTGTGCCGGGACCAGCGCTGCCAGCTCTTGCCGCCGAAACTCAGCGGCTGATCGGCAGCGTTGGGGAACCTGTTTGCCGGAACCAGCTTCACCCAGGGCAGGAGATAAAACATATCCGGCGAAACGTCGGGGTAGCCCGGCGGAAGGAGGATGAGAATATCGGCTGCGTTGGCGTCGAAACGCCCGTTCGGCAGCGCGTATCCTTTCAGGATTATCGCCTTCCTGCCGCCATCCTCCGCCTCTTCGAAGGTGATTGCCTTCGAGGCCAGATAAGTGCGGTCGGGCTCGGGCAGGAAGCTCATGTTTAACCCTCCGTCGTCGTCTTCTTGCCGGTAAAGAAGCGTTCGGCTCCCGGCTTGCGCAGGTCCACCTCGTCGGTGTCGCCGACGAGAATGTCCTCAGGCCCCGGCACGTCCTGCCAGGCGTCGTATGTCGCCTGATTAACGCCGGCGAGAGTCTTAATCTGCGCGCCCGTGATAAAGGGATGCGGCCATTCGTGAGGTTTGTGATCCACGAGAATCTTGAAGGGACGATCCCTCTTTTCCTCGTCTTTCCTTTCGTCGCTCATTTTCTCGTTCTCCCGCGTTGTGAATGAGAGCGCCGGCGATCATCCCGGCGCCCATGCCGTTCAGCCTTTGGGCGGGAAGGGGTCGCCGCCATGCGAGTCGCGCTCGCGGATGCGTCCGTCGCGCCCGTGGATGAAAATTTCCGAGTCCTGACGCTGGGAAATTTCCCGCGCGCGGTCGATCGCTTCGCGCTGCGTCCCGTGGACCGAAGAGGCTCTTTGTCCTCCTTCCGGCTTTACCGCCCACCCGTCTTCATGAGGGACCACATGCTGATTCCGTCCTTTAGTCATCTGCCGTTCTCCAAATTTGCGGCGAAAGCAATTCCGCCGATCTGCTAAAAAGCGTAACAGGAGCGCGAGCGCAAATCAAGCCCCGCCTCAGGAGCGGATCAGGACAGTGCGGAACCGAAGTCGAAAAGCGAGGGGCCGGCGCTTCCTTCGCCCAGGAATCCAAGTTTCAGGAGGCGGATTCGCGCCGCGTCGGTGGAGACACCGAACTGCGCTGCTACGGCTTCGACGAGCGCCACGCCGTGCGAATCGGCGCGGCCGATCGCGCCGTACAACCCATGCGATTCGAGATATTCTCCGGCAAGCCGCCGGATGCAGCTAACCGGCATGAGGAGCGCGCCGCATACGTATCCTGCTTGCCATTCCATCCAGTCGGTCTGGCGCGCATCGAGTATGCTGTCGCGCTTGCAAATCTGCTTGTCCGCGTTGGGATTGGCCCTCAAGAGGTCAGGCCTGGGCGGTTCGACATTCCAGAGATACGCATGAAAATGCACATGGCCGTATTCGTGCGTGAGCGTCGTGCGGAGACGATTTTCTCTTTTGCTATCGTCCGCAAGCGACGCGGAAATCATGACGCGGGGCTTGTTACCGGGCCGGAACTCGGTAACGCCCTCAACATTTGGACCGAATACCGAGAGGTCGGCGTAAAGATCGAGATCGTCCGAGTCGCGCTCTATCAGCCGCGTCAGATCGTCGGTTGATATGGGAAATTCGGCCTTGCCGTATGCTCCCTTCAAAAAACCAAACACGATATTTTCGCACTCGCGATCAAGCTCATCCGGCCCGTAATGCGGACGCTGGGAAAACCGGCCGGTGTTGTCGCGAACGTATTTCACCACTAGCGTCGTCCCTTCGTCTTCGAGGGGCCCCGAAAGGCGACCATCGCTTTCGCGACCTCCGCTTCCGACAGTTGCCGCTGACGGACATCTTCCGGAAAACGGCCCGCGAGGTAATAGAGAAAGTCACGTTCGATACCCAGCGCATCGGCGAATTGCTGCACCATGCGGTCCGATGACGGGCTGCGCCGATCATGCTCGATGTCATTTAAGTACTGCGGAGAGATCGGTTCGCCGTCTTCACGCAAAACCTTCGATGCAAGGTCCTTCAGCGCCCATTCCTTTTTTTTGCGTCCCTGGCTTATGGCCCGGCCAAAGGATGATGGTTCTGATGTCACGGTTCCTCCCGACAACGCAATTACGCGGATGAGCGTAACAAACTGCCCCTTGGAAGTCAACGAATCCCGGCATTTCGCGGCGATTCCATTGAGCTGACGTGGCATCGCTGCGTCGCGGTTACCTGACAATTCGACCGCATCCTGCGGCCATTTCTATTTCCGCGAAGTGGCGGGGGAAACGGCCGATGAAGAAAAGTCGGGCGACGCGGTCTTGCTGAAAAAAAAGCCGGAAGAGTGGTTCAAACCCCACTTCACGAAAGGCGCGTTCAAGGACCGCAGGCGGCCGCATATTCTTCTGATCGCGCCGCTGCCGGGCGAGGCGTTGCGCTACCGTTCATCAAGATGACAGACGTTGCTCGTCCCTACGCCGATGCTCCGTCTAACCCAGTCAGCCTCGCAGCGGCAGGCGGCAGAGCGTAGCTCTCCGCCGCCGACGCTGTCGAAGAAAAACGTCATGAAACGCGAACAGGCGTGTCGCCGCGGGAAGGCGACCAGGGGCTCCGTCCGCGAGCGCGCCCTCGTAGTTCGTCGATACGCAATTCGCGACGAATTCGAAAACGAAATATTTAGTTCGTGTAAAATTTTCTAGTTCGTGTAAAATCTTCGTAACACATTGTTTTAGGTCCATAATCCAGATTATGCGAAACCGCCGCCTGACTTGCTTGCCGATAGGGCGCGCGACCGCGCGCCTTTCTTTCGCGTCTGTCCGGAGTTTTCATTTAGACTCTCGACTTTGTTGGGCCGACCTGTTTTCCTTTTCTCGATCGGCCAGCGAATCACCTCAATGATTTCCGGTCGTCTGGATTGCCGAAGAGGTAGTTTTTGATGCGCCAACGCGCCCTAGGTCAGACCAGCCCGCTTGAGATGCTGATTCCCGCTCTTGACCGGGCTGTGGCGCGTTCGCTCGCCGAAAATATCGCTGAAAAGCACCGGCTTGAATTTGCGCGGTCCTTCGCCGCTGCGACCGTACGCGCCTACTGTGCGTCGCTCGCCGCTCCCGCGACTCCTGCAGAATTCCCCGGCGACTTCCGCAATGTCACCCTTGGACCCGAGGCGCTCCAGGCGGCGGCGGAACTCGGAAAGGCGTTCGTCCCCCTGCCCACGGCCGAAGCCGTTTATCTTCTCGGTTGCATCTATACGAGCGCCCTGCCGGCCGACTTCCGCGCCGCTCATGGCATTTTCTACACGCCGCCCGAAGCCGTTCGCCACACGCTAGACATGGCTGAACGCGATGGCGTTGACTTTGCGCGCGCCCGTTGCCTCGACCCCTCAGCGGGCGGCGGCGCATTCGTGGTCGAACTTATCGCTCGTTTGCGCATCACCCTCGAGGGTATTGAGCCTGCCCTCGTTCTCAGCCACATCGCGGCACGTATCCATGGAAACGACCTCGATCCTTTTGGCGCATGGCTTGCGCAGACCGCAGCGCATATCGCTGTCGCCGATATTGAATCGCTTTCGGGCCGTCGCCTTGATTCGATCATCACAGTTCGCGACAGTCTGGATCTGAAGAACGAAGATGAAGAGAACTTCGACCTTGTTTGCAGTAATGTTCCATTCGGCAGGATACGCCTTTCGTCCGAACGGCGAATGGCCTATGCCCGCAGCACATACGGGCACGCCAATCTCTACGCCCTCTTTATTGACGCCGGCGTGCGATACGCCAAACCGCAAGGCGTCGTGGCCTACATCATCCCGACCTCAATGCTTTCGGGCCTCTATTTCCGTGCCCTACGCGCCTTTCTAAAAAAAGAAGCGCCCCCGCACCAAGTCACCTTCATAACGGAACGCACTGGCGTGTTCGAAGACGCGCTGCAGGAGACGATGCTTGTCACCTTCCGCCGTGGGCGGAAAAATCGAACAGGCAAAGTGCGCTTCACGTCAATTGATGGCGAAGGCGCTTCGACCGCCGCGGGCGCATTCTCTTTGCCTCGCGATCCGCATGCTCCCTGGCTCTTACCGCGCACACCCGCGCAGGCCCGCCTTGTCGCGACGCTTCGCGGCATGAAGCACCGCTTAGCCAGCTATGGCTATACGGTTTCAACTGGCCCTCTCGTTTGGAACCGCTTCAAGCCGCAGCTCCGCGCCGTCAGGACGACCGGCGCGCTCCCGATCATTTGGGCGGAAGCCGTGACCAGCGATGGCCGCTTTATTTGGCGCGCCGAGCGACGCAATCACGAGCCTTGGTTTGCGCCGAAGCTTCCCAAGGATGCGTGGCTTGTGATTGACCATGGTTGCGTCCTTCTTCAGCGCACCACGGCGAAAGAACAAAGCCGCCGCCTGATTGCGGCCGAGCTGCCCGAAAGTTTCGTTGCTCGACACGGCGGAGTCATCGTCGAGAACCACCTCAACATGATCCGCGCGGGATCTGCAGCGCCCTCCACCCCCTTTTCCGTCATCGCGGCCGTCCTAAACAGCCGCGCCGTTGACGCCGCTTTCCGCTGCATCAACGGGTCCGTCGCCGTATCCGCCTTTGAACTTGAGGAATTGCCAATCCCCTCCCCTGCTACTATGCGAAAAATCAAAACGCTTATCAGCGGAGGCGCTTCACCGGCCGACATTGAGCGCACGATCGCCGAGGCCTACGGTCTTTCTTAATGTTGCCCCCT
The DNA here is from genome assembly GCA_022843525.1 of Methylocystis sp. Lineage (GTDB taxonomy): Bacteria > Pseudomonadota > Alphaproteobacteria > Rhizobiales > Beijerinckiaceae > Methylocystis. The sequence goes on from JALHNR010000053.1 coordinate 10,173, forward strand.
TTTCCAACTTGGGACGAGGTTCATTCCCGTCTGAAAGAAATTTTTCCAGAAGGTACGCCGCATCGCGGCTATGTCACCCGCGATCTTGCGGCCAGCACCGTCTTCGTCGCGCTTTATGTTGGCGCGATCGAGGGAGCAGGAATTTTTTTCAAGCCGAAGCACGTCTATCGGATGAGCGACACGCAGGCCGAGCTTACCGGCGACAGCGACCGCGCCGCCTATGACGCCACGATCAGAAAGCCAGGCGGCCGCGCGCCGGGCCAGCAATGGTATGAAGACACGACCCGCGAACCCATACGCGATGAAACATTGCGCGAAGGGCTGGTTGTTTTGGGAGCGGCGGTCGAAAAGCTCGGCGTCGCTACGACATCGAGCAAGCCACGCTACGCCTTAAAGCCGGAATTCGCGACGCTTTTCGATCCTGCTTTGACAGGAGACGCGCTCGCGCAAGCCATCGCTGATTGGCGCGCCAAGGCTCTCAACAAAGGCGCGCTCGCGCGCATCGCCCTTATCCGTCGCGGGGCTGCCGCAGGCGGGGATTTTGTAAATGTCGCACTGCCCAACGGTCAAACGTTGCGCATGAAACCCGGCCCAAGCTCCCAAATAACCAAGGCCGTTATCGAGGAATTTGCGCCGCGCTTCCTCAAAGAACCGGCGGTGCTTTTCGTAAGTGAAAGCGGCAACAAGATTTTGACGCACCAAGATGAAATCGCCCGTGCGATTGGTATCTCGATACAAGCGGATAAAAATCTACCCGACACGATCCTCGTTGACCTTGACCCCGTACATCCGCTCCTCGTCTTCATTGAAGCGGTTGCGACGGACGGTCCCATCAATGAGCGCCGCAAGCTGGCGCTTGAAGAGATGGCTGAGGCGGCGGAGTTTCCGCCCGAACATATTGCTTACGTCACTGCCTATCTCGATCGTAGCGGCGCGCCGTTCAAGAAGACCGTAGACGCCCTCGCGTGGGGGAGCTATGCCTGGTTTGTGTCGGAACCAGACGGCCTTGTTGAATTAACATCCGGCAAAGGAAATCTTCGTTAAATGCAGCGCATTCCTCGCACGCACGACATCTCTTTTTTTCTCGACCTTTATGAGCGCGGACATCTCAACCTCAATCCACCCTACCAACGGCGAAGCGTTTGGACCCGCGCCGACCGCGAATATTTCATCGACACGATCCTGCATAATTACCCAAGCCCCGCCATCTTTTTGCATAAGGAGTTGGACGAAGACGGAAAGGCCATCTACCACGTCGTCGACGGCAAGCAGCGACTCGAAACCATCATCGCTTTCACCAAGAATCAGGTTCGTATCCCTCGCGACTTTGGTGACGAGCGATTGAACGGGAAGAAATGGGATGACCTCGCGCCGGAGGATAAGCGCGCGGTTTGGGATTATTCGGTTTCAGTCGAATTCCTTCCCGTCGTTGACGACGCAGTCGTGAATAGCGTCTTCGAGCGGATCAACCGTAACAGCCGCAAACTCACCGCTCAGGAGCTGCGGCACGCCAAGTTCGATGGTTGGTTCGCCAAATTCGTGGAGGATCAGGCCGCCGATGAAGACTGGGAAGCGCTCGGCATCGTCACCAAAGCCCGCGTCAAGCGTATGGCGGATGTGCAGTTCCTCGCCGAGCTTCTCATTGTCGTGATCAAGAAAGACGTTGTCGGCTTTGATCAGGATACCATCGATTCCTGTTACGCGGAATATGATGACCCCGACGAAGCGTTGATGGTCGAGACGACCGATGAAATCGAGCAGCGTTTCACCAGCGCGAAAAGATTTATGCGGGACATGTTGCAAGGCGACGGCGCGACTCGCCTTTACCTCAAAACGCTTGCGAACAGCTATTCGCTTTGGAGCTGGATCGCTCTCAATCCTGACAAAGCGACAGATGCAACCTCCCTTGCGCCTAAATACGTCTCGTTCATGGCCCGTGTGGCGGACTTTCAGAAAGCGCCGCTCCTCGGCATTGACTCGAATCCTGCAAGCCGGGACTTCGACGCTTCGGCCGCGCGCTATGCGGCCAATCTCGTGGGCGCGACGACCGACGCCGGACCGCGCCGTGAGCGATTGAACGCGCTCGCTCAAGGTCTTGAACTTGCGCCATGAAAATCCGCAGCCCTCTTCGCGCCGCCTACGCCGAGCAGCGCCCGATCTATGACGCTTTGAAGACTTTCGCCGATGATGTTTTTCAAAAGCCGTGCCGTGACCGTAGATGGCACTACGAATCTCGCGTCAAAGAAGAACTGAGTTACGCCCTTAAAATTGAAACGGGACGGGTTGTCGCCCTGGACGCTGTCGAGGATTTTTTTGCCAGCACGATCGTCGTCCGCAACAGCTCGGAAATCGGCCAAGCGGTGAAGCTGGTCCGCGAGCGCTTCCAAATCAAAAACCGACGGCCGCCCTCTCGAAACACAACACCCCATCGGCCCGCTTCCTTCGAATTTGACGATTTGCGGCTCTATGTGAAGCTGAAGGACAATCCCGCGCGACCCCCTCGCCCCGAGGCCGATCGTGTCTTTGAGGTGCAGATCAAGACCTTCTTGTTTCATGCTTGGGCAATCGCGACCCACGATCTCATGTACAAGGCCAACGATGCAAATTGGGGCCGCGAGCGCATTGCCTTCCAGGTTCGCGCGATGCTGGAGCACGCCGAGACCACTATTGAACAGGCAGGGCAACTCGCTAAGGCCGCGTCACTTGAACGCGAAGACCGTGCGACCCAAGAGCTGCGCGACATCATCGAGGTCATCAAACATGGGTGGCCTGCCGATCAGTTGCCATTGGATTTGCGCCGCTTGTCCCAGAACATCCGCGACTTGCTGCGGCTTCTCAATGTCGAGCTTGTGCGCTGGAAAACCCTTGTGTGCGACGAGCTCGCGAGCGCGCCGCCGCCTCTCGACGAAAACCCCTACCAGTTCTCGGTCAGGCTTTTCTTCCAGCATGAAGAGCAAGCGTTGCGCGCGTTCTTCGATAAGGGCGACGCGCGGCGAAAAATAGTCGTCTATGATACGTTCGACCGCCCGGATTGGTTCGACCCGACGTCCACTCCAGCCGTTCTCTGGATTGATTCCTAGGGCGTGCCCGTGCGGATAGGCGAGCACTTTGCCGCAGACAATTTTTGTGAGGCGCGCCGATCCGCGTGCCGGATGACCTCGGCCTACAGAGCCGTTGGTCGTCTCGGCGAGCGCGTTGTCTTAGGAATAGACGACGCTTTCGACGGACGGCTCGACACCAGCATCTTTCGGTCGCTCGGCGTATTTGATCGACACATATCGAGCGCCGCGATCCGAGTGACGCACGAGGCTGCCACGAACCGGCCGGCAATCATGCAGCACCTACTCCAGCGCGTCGAGCACGAAGCCCCTCTGCGCGGCGACGATCCGCCGCGCGAGGGACGTCGATGACGAGCGCGAAATAGTCGAGGCCGGAAAGGTCGAGACACAGGTGAAGTCCAAGATCAACATCGCATTCGGCCGCTTTGCCGCGAACTTCTCCGGTTCGCCTCGTCCAATCGGCAAGGCGCAGCCTTGTCGTTCACCGTAGTCTTTATCGCCTTGCCGTGCACGACACGATTCCCTGCAAGCCCATGCGCCGCATCAGCCGTTCGACTGCGCCGCGCGCACAGTCTCGCTTCCCCCCGTTCAACTGCCATCAGGTTTGCGCGCGCGGTAAACCAAAAGGTTCTCGTTGAACACTCGCCCAAGATGGATCCTCGACGAATGCGAACGGTAGCGTGTGAGGGCCGTGGTCCTTTTGACCGAGAGGGAGAGAGCCGATCTGGCTTCGCGACGAGGAATGGGGCGAGAGAGAGGCTTTCGCCGGCCCCTCGCGGAGATTGACACATGTCGAAGATTGCGTTGGTGGGAGCGAGAGATATTGCGCTTGATCGGCTCGTGGCGTCTGACGCTAATGTGCGCCGGATCAAAGTGGGGATAAGCGTCGAAGACTTGGCGGAGGACATCGCCCGGCGGGGATTGTTGCAGTCGTTGAGCGTGCGGCCTGTGCTCGATGGCGACGGCGAGGAATCCGGGAGATTTGCGGTGAGCGCGGGCGGGCGACGTCTCGCGGCGCTGAAGCTGCTTGTCAAACAGAAGCGTCTCGCAAAAAACGCGCCTGTTCCCTGCATCGTTAAGACGGAAGGGATAGACGAAGAAGATTCGCTCGCCGAAAATACGATGCGCGAGGCCTTGCATCCGCTCGATCAGTTCCGGGCGTTCAAGAATTTGCAGGATGCAGGCCTGAGCATTGACGAGATTGCCGCGCGGTTTTTCGTCGGAGCGCAGATCGTGCGCCAGCGCCTCAAACTCGCGGCGGCAAGCCCGAAGCTCCTTGAGCTTTATGTCGCAGAAGAATTGACACTCGACCAGCTCACGGCGTTCTGCGTCACCGACGACCATGCGCGTCAAGAACAGGTCTTATGCCGATATCGGCATAACACTTCTTATGTCGAGCAGGAGATTATGCCGAGCAAGAGTGGGCGGGGCATTGCGCGGCCTGGATGACCTCAAGGATTTAC